>JBGTLJ010000066.1:0-1793 GCA_041744175.1 Oceaniglobus sp.
AGCGGCAACGCTGGTGCCGGCGCTTCGCTAGGGCGAAAACCCGCACCAGCGGGCTGCGGTCTACGCCGACGGGTCGGGGCGCGCCGGGCTGGCGACGGCGGTGCAGCACCAGGGCAAGGCTTTGTCCTACAACAACATCAACGATACAGATGCGGCGTTCGAGCTGATCGGCGCGTTTTCCGGCGACGCGCCCGCCTGCGCCATCATCAAGCATGCCAATCCCTGCGGTGTCGCCCGGGGCGCGACGCTGGTCGACGCCTACAGGCGTGCCTTCGATTGCGACCGCACCAGCGCATTCGGCGGGATCGTCGCGCTGAACCGGCCGCTGGACGGGGAAACCGCCGAACTGATCGCCGGGATCTTTACCGAGGTCGTCATCGCGCCCGGGGCCGACGCCGACGCGCTGGGAATCTTTGGCCGCAGGAAGAACCTGCGCCTGTTGACAACCGACGGGCTGGCCGATCCGGCAGAGCCGGGGCGGACGATCCGGCAGGTGTCGGGCGGATACCTCTTTCAGGACCGCGACGCCGGTCAGCTTTCGGCGGAGGATCTGAGGGTGGTGACGCGGCGGAGCCCGAACCGGGACGAGATGAAGGATCTGCTTTTCGCCTGGATTGTTGCCAAACATGTAAAATCGAATGCCGTCGTCTTTGCGAAGGACGAGGCGACGGTCGGCATCGGAGCGGGGCAGATGAGCCGGGTGGACAGCACCCGGATCGCCGCCCGCAAGGCCCAGGACATGGCCGAGGTTCTGGGGCTGGACGACCCCGCGACCGAAGGTGCAGTCGCGGCGTCGGATGCGTTCTTTCCGTTTGCCGACGGATTGACCAACCTGGCCGAGGCGGGGGCTGTCGCGGTGATCCAGCCCGGCGGTTCGGTGCGCGACGACGAGGTGATCGCGGCCGCGGACGCGGCGGGAATGGCGATGGTGTTCACCGGCATGCGCCATTTCCGGCACTGACATGAGGACGCTGTTCAGGACGGCTGTCGGTGTTTTCATCATCGACCAGCTGAGCAAGGTCATCGTCGTGCACATGCTGGACCTCAAGACGGTCGGGTCTCTTGAGGTGCTCGCACCCTGGCTGAACCTGCGGATGGCCTGGAACCGGGGCGTGAATTTCGGGCTGTTTGCCAGCAATCAGGATCTGGCCCGCTGGGGACTGATCGCCGTCGCGCTGGCGATCGCCGCGTGGGTCGTTGTGTGGATGCGGCGCGATCCGCCGGGGCGATGGGGAATGGTTTCGGCGGGCTTTCTCGTGGGCGGCGCATTGGGCAATGTGGTGGACCGCATCGTCTATGGCGCGGTTGCGGATTTTCTCAACGTGACCTGCTGCGGGATCGACAACCCCTATGCGTTCAACGTTGCCGACATTGCGATCTTCATCGGAGCCTTCGGTCTGATCCTGTTCACCGGAAAATCCGGCAAGCGGAAGCGGCGGTAGGCTGCGTTTCGGGTGACCGCCACCGCGTCATCAGAATGGTCGTGACGGCGGCAGGGGTATCGGATACACCGTTGGGCGATGACGGATGGAGACGGCGATGGCAGTTGCGACCTATGGCAGGCTTTGGGCCGGGATCGCCGCGCTGGGCGTGCTGTCGGCCTGTGGAGCGGCAGACGAGCCGCGACTTCTGAACCTGACCAAGACGGGGGCGGGACCAGATGAGTTCGCCATCCTGCCCACCAAGTCGCTGCAACCGCCCGAGGACTATACCGCCCTTCCGCCACCCACGCCCGGGGGCGCGAACCTGACCGATCCGACGCCGCAGGCCGATGCCGTGGCCGCGCTTGGCGG
>JBGTLJ010000067.1:0-20003 GCA_041744175.1 Oceaniglobus sp.
ATGCAGATGGCCGGGCGCAAAACCCGGAACGCCGGTCAGGGAAAACCCGCAACTGGCACCCGCAGGACCCGTCTGGCTCAATCCGGAACGCGAAACCAGCGCCCCCGACATCAGAGACGCCGCCCGAAATCGGCGGACAACTCCTGTGACAAACACCGCAGGGAAAGGTTCGCGGTTGCTTGTCGTCTGATTGTTGTCGACGGGTCGGAATGCCCCTTCGAATTTTCACGTCAGTTTCGATTCGCATCTTGTCTCAAGCGTTGGATCTGCGACGGCAGATCGCGCTCGACGCTAATTTTTGACCAATTCAGCGGAGAAGCTGGACGATGGCATTGGTGGTTCCGTCCAGCGTCATCAGCGTTGCGACGAAACGGTCGGCCCAGTTGCCCTCGCGCAACGCACTCAGGCCGACGTCATAGGCAATGTCACCCATGCCGATGACCAGCATGGCCTTGAGAACGGTCAGCAAGATGATCGAAGCGGTGACGATGCAGATCGTGCAGGCTGCGGACCGATGCGGCACGGCGGCGATACGGCCATCCGCTGACAGTTTCATGCCCGATGTTGCGGCCACGACCACGTTGTTGCGGAAAATAAGCAGGCCTGTCTGTGCAATCATGGCGGACATAATAAAATCTCAACTTGTTATCGGCCCCCACCGACAAGATCCGTTATAGCAGCAAATGCGGCACGATTAAGGCAACCGTCGCGAATTGAAAACAAATTCGCAGAAAATCCGTGAAGAGCCGTCGAGGCAGCTGGGTTCGGTCGTCAATAATTTGTTTTTTGGCATATTCAATCCAGCACGGAAACGATCAATCGGGGCGATGCGGGGGCGGGTGCCTTCACGGCGCCCCACTTCGGATCAATTTCCACGATTCGCTGCTTGGCCGTGTTCGCTCCGCAGCAGCGTCAGTGTCGTCCAATCGCCGATCTGTTCGCTGAAAACTGTCGCGAAATCTGCCACCGCGTAGGCTGCCGCAACCTCATTGGCCTGATCGTTCAGTATACCCGAAAGGATGACATGGGCGTCCGGGGCCGTTGCCTTCGCCATGGCCGGAACGAGATCGATCAGCGGACCCTTCAGGATGTTGGCAAACACCAGATCGAAAGGCGCCGCCCTCTCCAGTTCGGAATGGGCGAAGCCCGCCGCTTCGACGCAGGTCAACCGATCCGACAATCCGTTCACGGCGGCATTGGCCTTGGCGACCTCAACCGCGACAGGGTCGATGTCGCTGGCCAGGACCGGATCGTGCCAGACCTTGGCCGCCGCCATGGCCAGCACTGCGGTGCCGCAACCAATGTCGACGACGCGGTGTTTTGTCATGCCGTCATTCAACAAGCGATCAAGCGCATGCAGGCAGCCCTGCGTGGTCCCGTGATGGCCGGTGCCAAAGGCCATTGCCGCCTCGATCAGCAGGGCAACCGCGTCCTCTGGCACCTTGTCGGCATCGTGACTGCCGTAGACAAAGAACCGCCCCGCCACCACCGGCACCAGTTCGCGACGCACCTTGGCGACCCAATCCGTTTCGGGAAGTTCGCTGACCGCGAACGGGCGCGCGTCATAGGCTGCCGCCAGCAACCTGAGCGCGATGTCGTCGGGGGTTGCAGTGAAATAGCCGCCCACCTCCCAGAGTCCGGAACCGTCCTCCATTTCGAACACGCCGACCCCTTCGGGCGCCGGGTCCATCGCCTCGATCGCGTCGCCCAGGGCGCGGGCGCGATCGCCGTCGTCCAGAGTGGTGAGGGCGGTAAAGGTTGGCATTGCACACTCCGAACGACTGCGGGTGACCTAGACCCACCCGTCCGGGGCGTCAATCATCGTCACAATCCGAACGGGACCAGGCCCCACCGTCTCGGCCGGAAGAGCCCGGCAGCATCGATCCCCGACTGGCCGGGATCGCATGAGAACGCCACGGATTTCACCCGCAGGCGGGAGCCACGCAACCGGGCAAATGGCCCGTCGGGCCACCGCCTCGTCACTCAGGCATGCTGAGACCGCTGTCCGGCACCATCGACGCCAGCGGGGCAACTGACCCCGGTGCCGCCGATCCCGCAATATCCTGACGGATTCTTCGCCAGATATTGCTGATGATAGTCCTCGGCGAAAAAGAACGTCGGCGCGGTCAGTATCTCTGTCGTGATGTCGCCGTATCCCACCTCTTTAAGGCGCGGTGCGAAGTCGTCGCGGCAGGACTCGGCGGCTGACTTCTGCGCGTCGTCATAAACGTATATGCCCGAACGGTACTGTGTGCCCCGGTCATTGCCCTGGGCCATGCCCTGGGTCGGATCATGACCTTCCCAGAACACCCGCAAGAGATCACCGTAGGAAATCACGGACGGGTCGTAGACGACGCGCACCACCTCATTGTGGCCGGTTTTCCCCGAACAGACCTCTTCATAGGTGGCATTGGGTGTAAAACCCCCGGCGTAGCCCACAGAGGTCAGGTAAACCCCGGGGAGTTTCCAGAACATCCGTTCAACCCCCCAGAAACACCCCATGCCGAACATTGCCTGGGCCATCCCGGGCGGAAGATCGCCCCTCAGCGGACGGTCGAACACGAAATGGTCCTTCACCACGGGAATGGCCTGTGCCCGCCCCGGCAGCGCGTCATTCTCGGCAACCATTTCGGACTTCTTCTTGCTGAACAAAAACATCTCGGTCTCCTCATTCCTGATCTGATTGATATAGGGTGGCGGGAGATGCCGATCCAGTTTGTGCGACAAGGGATTCGATTTGGTCCGGTTTCGCCGCCAACCCGTGCGCTCGGCCTTCGCACACGGCGGATCGGGTCCGGATTTCGCCGATGTAACCTTGCATCTCATCATATCGCAGGTCGTCCGGGGAAACGGGATCGCGCCATGCCCTTTTCGCTGCGACCTCACATCGGAGGGCCGGGCAATGGAATCGGAGTCAGCGTCTGGATTTCAGATGGGTCAGCAGGTGATGGAACTTTTCGCCCTGCACGGCGACATGACCACGCAATTCGCTGACGGCACGGTCACTGTCGCCATCCGAGATCGCCTGCAGGATCGCCTCGTGTTCCGCCATGGATTGTTCCAACCTTCCACGAAGGTAGAGCTGGATGCGACGGTAGGGTCTGAGCCGTTTTTGCAGTCTGACCGCCAGATCTTTCAGATAGTTGCTCTGTGCGGCATCATAGATCATGTGGTGGAATGTTTCGTTGTGCACGTAATATCGGTCAGCATCCTTTTCGGCGACCGCATGTTTGCAGATCTCGTTGGTGTCCTTCAGCGCCGCAAGTCCCGCGTCGTCGATCCGCTTCGCGGCGAGATATCCGCAGGACGCCTCAAGCTCGGCCATCGCCTCGAACATTTCGACAAGTTCCACAGGACCGGGTTCGATCACGAAGACGCCGCGGTGCGGGCGCTGTTCGACCAGACCGGACGCAGCCAGTTTTTGCAGCGCTTCGCGAACCGGCGTCCGTGACACGCCAAAATGCTCCGACAGACGAATTTCATCCAGCCGCTCGCCATCGGCGAAATCGCCCGTCACGATCATCTTTTCCAGATGGTCGACAATATGATCCGCACGCCGAACATCCATGTGAAGAGTATCCAATATGGGTTTCTAAAAAGCAATATCGAATTTCTTGTATACAATAAAGTTGACATCGACTGAGGAATGCATGATTGTCGTACGCTAGCCGCCGACGGAGGTTCGGTCAGGCGTCCTTGGGAGGATCAAATGAAATCTATGCTTTATGCCGCGTCAGCGGCAGTTGCCCTGACGACGGGCACAGCCTCGGGCGAAGAACTGCGCCTGTCCCACCAGTGGGCCGAGGGCGACGTGCGCCATCAGGTTGCACAGATGGTTGCAGACGATGTCGCCGCCGCCGGAGTCGATCTGACGATCCAGATCTTCCCGAACCAGACGCTTTTCAAGGCGCGCGAACAATACACGCCGCTCAGCCGTGGCCAGCTCGACATGACCGTTCTGCCCCTGTCCTATGCGGGCGGGCAGCAGCCGGCCTACAACCTGACTCTGATGCCGGGGCTTGTGAAAAATCACGATCACGGCGACCGGCTGTCACATTCGCCTTTCATGGAAGAAATCGAAAAAATCATGGCCGGTGACGACGCGATGGTTCTGGTTCACGGTTATCTTGCCGGTGGATTCGGATCCAACGACGGCTGTATCACGAAACCCGAGGACGTTGCCGGAATCTCGATCCGTGCCGCCGGCAAGTCGTTCGAAGAAATGCTCGCCGCCGCCGGTGCGTCGATCTCGTCCATGGCGTCGTCCGAAATCTACCCGGCCCTGCAGTCTGGGGTTCTGGATGCGACCAACACCTCTTCCGAAAGTTTTGTCAGCTACCGGCTCTATGAGCAACTGACCTGCTACACCCCCGCGGGCGACTATGCGCTGTGGTTCATGTATCAGCCGTTGATCATGAACAAGACCACCTTCGACGGGCTCAGCGCAGAGCAGCAGGCGGCGCTTGTTGCCGCCGGTGAAAAGGCCCAGGCATTCTATCTGGAGCAGGCGAAGCTGGGCGATGAGATTGCCGCCAAGGCGTTCAGCGACGCAGGTGTCGAACTGGCCGAGATGACAGAGGCAGACTTCAACGCGTGGCGCGACCTTGCCGCAACGTCGTCCTACCCGTCATTTGTCGCCGAAACTCCGGACGGTCAGAATCTGCTCGACATGGCGCTCTCTGTCGAATGATCCTACCCCTGCGCCTGCCGGATCGGCTCTGGCGGGCGCATATGGATGCCTCAACCTGAAAGTCTGACTTGTGGAAAGCTCCGCGCCTCAAACGCCGCCTGTCGTTCGGTTTATCGGGTATCTTTCGACGGTCAGTGGCGTGATCGCGTCCTTCATGATCCTCGCCGCCGTCCTGATCACCTGTCAGATGATCTTTATCCGTGCGGTTTTGGGCAGATCGACGATCTGGCAGACCGAAGCCGTGATCTATCTGATGATCGCTGCCACCATGATCGGTCTGGCCTACGTGCAAAAGCTCAAGGGGCACGTGGGTGTCGATCTGATCCCGACCATGCTGGGGCCGAAAGGACGTCGCGTGATGGCGATCTTCACGCTGAGTGTGACCGCGCTGATGATGATCCTGATGCTGTACCATGCCTATGACATGTGGCATTTCGCATGGGAGCGTGGCTGGAAATCCGAAACCGTCTGGGCGGTTCCGCTGTGGATCCCTTATCTGTCGGTGCCGTTGGGTTTTTGCCTGTTCCTGTTGCAACTCGCCGCCGATCTCTGGACGGTCATTAGCGGTGATGAAATCGCAGGATCCGCCACAGCCGAAATCCGGGGTCAGTGATGGATCCGCTTGCTGTCGGTGGCCTTGTCGCGCTTTGCACGGTCGTGGTACTTTTTTCAGGGGTTTCCGTCGCCACCGGCCTGCTGATCGTGGCCTCCGGGTTCCTGTTGATATTCGACGGTGCCCGCTCGCTCGTCGCCCTGCCGGAACTGCTGTATGGAGAGTTGAACAGCTTTGCCCTGCTGTCGATTCCGATGTTCATCATCATGGGGGCGGCAATCTCGTCGACACGGGCGGGGCCCGACCTCTACGAGGCATTGGAACGCTGGCTGACCAAGGTGCCCGGCGGACTGGTCGTGTCCAACCTCGGGGCATGCGCGCTGTTTGCGGCGATGTCGGGGTCAAGCCCGGCAACCTGCGCCGCCATCGGCAAGATGGGCATCCCCGAGATGCGAAAGCGCGGCTATCCCGACGAAGTCGCCGCAGGCTCGATCGCCGCGGGCGGGACGCTGGGCATCCTAATCCCGCCGTCGGTGACGATGATCGTCTACGGCATCGCGACAGAGACCAGCATCGGGCGGTTGTTCCTTGCCGGCGTGATCCCCGGCCTGTTGCTGGTATCGCTTTTCATCGCTTGGGCGATCTATGATACGTGGCGGCGCGGCGCGGCCGGGGTCGCCCTGTCCGGCATCAGGTATTCCTGGCGCGAAAGGTTCGAGGTCCTGCCGCGGGTTCTGCCGTTTGTCGCCATCATCATCGGTGTGCTCTACGCCCTCTATGGTGGCATCGCCACGCCGTCCGAAACGGCTGCGGTCGGCGCGCTGCTGTGCATCGTCGTGGCGGTGATCGTCTATCGGCTTTATCAGCCGATGGCGCTTTGGGCCGTCTTGCGGGATTCCACGAAGGAATCGGTCATGATCCTGTTCATCATCGGCGCCGCGGGCGTATTTTCGTTCATGCTGTCGTCCCTGTTCGTGACCCAGTCCGTTGCAGGCTGGATCGCCGATCTGGACGTCAACCGCTGGGTTCTGATGGCGATCATCAACCTGTTCCTGCTGGTTGCGGGGTTCTTCCTGCCGCCTGTCGCGGTGATCCTGATGTCCGCCCCGATCCTGTTGCCGATCATCGTGACGGCGGGGTTCGACCCGATCTGGTTCGCGGTGATCCTCACCATCAACATGGAAATCGGGCTGATCACCCCGCCGGTCGGCCTCAACCTCTATGTGATTAATGGCATTGCACCTGACATCTCGCTCAGGAAGATCCTTGTGGGGTCGTTCCCGTTCGTGGGCTGCATGGTGCTGGCGATCATCCTGCTGTGCGCGTTCCCAGGCCTCGCCACATGGCTGCCCAACTATCTGATGGGTCCGGCGCTATGAGCCTGCTCGCCGATCTCCTGTCCACGCTGATCGACAGCCGGATGCCCGCCTTGGGACGGACCCGGACCGACGGGCGCACGATTGAAAAACTCTGCCGCGACCTGATCGGAAACCTCGGTGAAGTGACGGGCTATGCCGTCGCACGCCAGATCCTCGACTGCTACGAGGCGATGGACGACGCGAAAAAGCACGCCTTCTTCACCTTTCTGAACGATAAGTTGGACATCGACACGGACGCCATTTCCGCCGCGACGGCATCCTATGCAGCCGACCGTTCGGTGGTCAATTTCCGCCGGTTGATGAGGGTTGCAGAAGCACCGCGCCAGGAACTTGCCCGCCGTCTCAATCAGGTGCCCGGTGCCACCGCGCGGATCGTGGCCATGCGCGCCGATCTTCTGCGGTTCATGAAAACTGATCCGGCACTGGCAAAGCTCGACGCGGACCTGCGGCATCTGCTGTCAAGCTGGTGCAATCGCGGTTTTCTGGTGCTGCGGCCGATCAACTGGGGAAGTCCGGCCAATGTGCTGGAAAAGATCATCGCCTACGAGGCTGTCCACACCATCGACAGCTGGGACGACCTGCGCCGCAGGTTGCAACCGGCGGATCGTCGCTGTTTTGGGTTCTTCCACCCCGCGATGCCCGATGAGCCGCTGATCTTTGTCGAAGTGGCGCTGACCAAGGGCATCCCCGGTTCCATTCAGGCGGTCCTGTCCGACCGTCGCGACCCGCTGCCAAACGCCCGGGCGGACACGGCGGTCTTCTATTCGATTTCGAACTGTCAGGCCGGACTGGCCGGGATTTCCTTCGGAAATTCCCTGATCAAGCAGGTTGCGGGGGACCTGAATGCCGACCTGCCGCAGATCGCCACCTTTGTCACGCTGTCCCCGATCCCGGGATTGATGAAGTGGATGGCCGAAAAGGGTCTGACCGACCGCAAGGACGACCCGGAGGCCCTGCGCGCCCTGGCGACCCATTATCTCCTTGAGGCAAAGCGCGACGGCGGTGAGCCGCGCGATCCCGTCGCGCGGTTTCATCTGAACAACGGCGCATCTATCCACAATGTACACGCCAATGCTGACCTCTCCGCCAACGGTCTGGCGCAATCCGGCGGGGCGATGGTGAATTACCTCTATGATCTGGACCGGATCACCGAAAATCACGAAACCTTCGCGACAAACCGAAAGGTGATGGCCTCCTCCGCCTTGCGCGCACTTGCGCGCAAGGCGGTCACCACCGCCGACTGACACTCTGGAAAGCTCCATGGCCAATTTGCTCTACGATACACTGTTCGGACATCACGCGGGCAAGACCGCGCCGTTTTTGCACCAGCCGGACGGCACGACGCTGGCCTATGACGCGTTCCTGCGGCTAGCCGCGCGCTATGCCCATGCGATGACCGACGCCGGTCTGTCCCCCGGCGATCGGCTGGCTGCCCAGATCGACAAATCGCCAGAGGCCCTGGCCGTCTATGCGGCCTGCGCCCGGACGGGGGTGGTTTTCCTGCCGCTCAACACCGGATATACCGCATCCGAACTCAATTATTTCATCGCCGATTCCGGCGCAAAGATCGTGCTGGTCGCGGACCGTGCCGCCGACGCGCTGGCCCCGGTGGCTGCGGACCATGATGCCAAGCTGTTTACGCTGAACTCCGATGGCACCGGCAGTTTCCCTGACCTTGCGCGCGACCGGCCCGAGGCGTTCGACACAGTCAGCCGCGCGCCCGACGATCTGGCCGCGCTCCTCTACACGTCGGGCACGACCGGCCGCTCCAAGGGCGCGATGCTGACGCAGGACAACCTGGTGTCCAATGCCCGGACGCTTACCGACTGCTGGCGGTTCACGGACGCCGATGTGCTGTTGCACGCCTTGCCGATCTTTCACACCCACGGGCTTTTCGTGGCCACCAACATCACGCTTGTCGCGGGCGGTTCGATGATCTTTCTGCTCGGACTGGACATGGATCGGATGATCGCCCTGATGCCGCGGGCCACCGCGATGATGGGCGTGCCGACGTTCTATACCCGGCTGCTGGACGACGACCGGTTCAGCGCGGACCTGACTGCGCATATGCGGCTGTTCGTGTCCGGCTCCGCTCCGCTGCTGGCGGAAACCCATGTGCGGTTCGAGAATCGAACCGGGCATCGCATTCTGGAACGTTACGGCATGACGGAAACGAACATGAGCACATCCAATCCCTATGACGGCGACCGTCGGGCGGGGACCGTCGGATTCCCGCTGCCGGGTGTCGATCTGAAAGTCACCGATCCGGCGACCGGCGATGCGGTCGCCAGGGGCGAGATCGGCCAGATCGAGGTGCGCGGACCGAATGTATTTCAGGGCTATTGGCAGATGCCGGAAAAGACCGCCGAGGAACTGCGGGCGGACGGATTCTTCATCACCGGCGATCTGGGTATGATCGACGCCGACGGCTATGTCACCATCGTCGGGCGCAACAAGGACCTGATCATATCGGGCGGCTACAACATCTATCCCAAAGAGATAGAGCTGATCATCGACGACCAGCCGGGCGTTCTGGAAAGCGCCGTTATCGGCGTGCCGCATCCCGATTTCGGCGAAAGCGTGGTCGGCCTGATCGTCGCAGAACCCGGTGCCACCGTGTCGAGCGACAGCATCATGGCCGTCCTCGGGGAAAAGCTTGCACGGTTCAAACAGCCCAGAAAGCTGATCGTGATGGACGATCTTCCACGCAACACGATGGGGAAACTGCAAAAGAACGTCCTGCGCGACCGGTTCTCGCAGACATTCACCACCACCGAAGTCTGATTGCCGCCCGGCGCGATTCCGGTGTTTCCATCAGAGCAATCAACCGTCCCCAATCTCCGCAACCGGGACCTGCATCAGAAAGTCGACAATGGCACTTACGGCACTCATCGAAAAGCACGGCGGACCGGAGCAGTTCAAACTCGTGGACATCGACGTGGGGGCACCGGGCAAGGGTGAAGTCCGCATCGCGCACAAGGCGGCGGGCCTCAACTTCATCGACGTCTATCAGCGCACCGGGCTTTACCCGATGCAGTTGCCCCATGCGATGGGTATGGAAGCCAGCGGCGTCATCGAGGCCATCGGCCAAGGCGTCACCCACCTCAAGGTAGGGGATCGCGCCGCCTATGCCTCGCAACCGCCCGGGGCCTATGCGCAGGCCCGCGTGATGCCCGCCGCGCAGGTCTGTCCGCTGCCCGACGGCATTTCGTTCGAGGAAGGCGCGGCGATGATGCTCAAGGGGATGACGGTGGAATACCTGTTCCACCGCACCACGACCCTGACATCTGGCGACACGGTGCTGTTTCACGCGGCCGCGGGGGGCGTCGGCCTGCTGGCGTGCCAATGGGCGCGTTCCGAGGGGATCACGTTGATTGGCACCGCGGGAACCGACGAGAAATGTCGGATCGCACTGGACCATGGCGCGAGCCATTGCCTGAATTACCGCGACCCAGACTGGGCTGCGCAGGTGCGCAGCCTCACCGATGGCAAGGGTGTCGATGTGGTCATGGACGCCGTTGGCAAGGACACGTTTCAGGGGTCGCTGGCATCGCTGAAACCGCTGGGCATGATGATCACCTTTGGCAATGCCTCGGGGCCGGTTCCGCCGTTCGACCTCGCCACCCTTGGCAAGATGGGATCACTGAAAATCACCCGGCCGACCCTGTTCACCCACATCGGCGACCACGGGACCTGTCAGTCGATGGCGCAACACCTTGGCCGCAAGGTCCTGTCGGGCGATGTGAAGATCACGATCGGCCAGCGATTCGCCCTTAGCGACGTGGCCAAGGCGCACGAAGCGCTGGAAGCGCGCCAGACCACGGGAAGCACGATTCTGGAGGTTTAGTGAAACAACGTCGTCTCCTGACAGGTCCTTATGCATTCGCCCTTCGCGCCGATGCGTCGCGAATTACGCTCGAAAGGTACATTCGGCGTCGTGAATCGCCGCGTTGATGGCGGAAAACTTCAATCATGTCCGACCGGGATGATCCGCAATTCAGGAACGCCCGGGCATGCAGGTTTCGCGCAGGGTTCGCCGGTCATATACTCACACTGACAGGCAGGAGACCCCCAATGTCTGTCAGTTCTCGGGTTTGCGCCATGAAACCGGCCGCGCTCTGGGGGCTCACAGATCCGCATCGCGTGGCCGTCAGCCCTTTGGCCAATGCAGCCGCCAGCCCAACCAGTTAGGGCCGTGCCGACGGCCACAGCTTGGATATGGCGCTCAAGACCGTTACATGGATCGTTCCGTTCCCGGAAACCGGCGTGTCGACCAGATGGGCCAGTTTCCGCTTCCTGTCGGTGTCACGGCGATGCCGGGCCAGTCCGCGGCAGTCGTGCAATTCATGCCGTGCGCGGGATGGGCCTAGGGCGCCAACCATTCCCCGGATCAGGGATTCGAGGACGGCACCGCCATCCCCGGGTCCTGCGGTTCGTCCGGGTCTCGGTTCCTTCCGGCAATCCGCAGGTCAGGTTCGACGATGCCGCCTGCAACTTGGTTTTGGCGCCGGGCACCGGCGGGTCGCCTGTCCGCCTCTGGATCCGCCTGCGAGAAGTGACGGCATGGAATCCAGCGGCCTCCAGAACACCGCTTTCATCCACGGCAGCCGGGGCGCCACCTGGCCTGACTCCGTGCCGCCCCTGACGTCTGACATGCCGGGCGAAAACGTCGGCCCCGGTGATGGCATCAGGGGGTGCGGCGACGGCCGCCAGCTGTCCGAACGCGGCGAGGCGAACATCGAAATCTGGTGTGGCCTTCCTGTTCTGTGCAGCGGGACACCCCGCGCCGAGGCGGGCAGCGTCCTTGGGCGCGCCGGGAGATGCCGGTAACAACCTGCGCTATTCGACGTTCCCCGACATTCAACAAGGTCCGCGAAGCCCCCGAAGCCTGAAGAACTGAGGGCGAGAAGCGGATCAGGGGCCGATACACGCGCGACGCTCAGGGATCCCGTCAATTTCCAGCTTGCTCAGCGCCTTGCGCATCGGGGTGCGCGACAGCGACAGACGTTGGGCCGCGCCGGTCTCGGGCATCCGATCGCCGGGCCGGAACACACCCACGCGGATCGCTCCGATCAGGCGCCGATGAACGGTCTGGCCCTGCGGCAGGTCATTCAAATCGGGTTCGGTCGTTTCAGTTTCGTTGAATTGCAAGCAAGATACCACGGGTGAGGGAAAGCCAATGCCAAACTCAGCCTTCATCGTCGGAACCGGAAACGCCACCCTCGCCGCGCGGGTAAGGCGGGCAAAAGGGCTGCGGGAGCAGACGAACGAGGCGTTGACCGGCGGCAACGCCACATGCACCGCAGGTGCCATGCGATGCTCCTTTGGCGACCCGGACAGTCTGCTGCCGCTGCTGCGCGGCACCGGATGATCCGCGCCCTCCCGACACCGATTCCGGCAGCGGTACTGGGGCCCACTTTCGGGACGATTTGTTGGGGTTCGAAGATGGCCGACCCTTGTAGCCTTGACAACGGGAGCTGGTCGAACAATCCGCTGAAACCATGCATCGGCCGACGGGGCACGACGGCACGTTCGACCCGATCTGCACTGCCAGAGTTTCGACAAGGACGGACGCCACGCCTTCTGGGACGGTCTTGCGCTTTCGGTCCGGAACGAAGGCGTGGGCCGGTTCGACATGGAACGCGTTACGGCAAGGCAATCCTCGATTATCCTTGCACGCACCACTGTTCGGGCGAAATCGGAACTTTCCTGCAAAATCGGGCGATGGTCAGGGCCGTGCGGGCCCCGGGTCAGCCACCGCGAAGCCGGTCCTGAACGGACCGTCCGAAAGCCGGTGCGGATGGTTTGCGCCTACGCCGGGCGCATCGCCTGGGTCAGCCATGTCCCATAGTCGCTGACCAGCAGATGGGTCGGGTCCACGTCCTCTTCGACAGTGGTGAAGCGGCCGATCGGGTCGCGAAACACGTTGTCGGTCTCATCGTCGTTGACGGTCGAAACCTCGCCGATCAGCACGTCGCCGCCGTCGCCCCAGAACGCATGCCAGTCGCCGGGCATCAGCGTCACGCTTTCGCCGGGGGCCAGACGCAGCCTTTCGCCGGGACCGAAACTGCACCGGATGCCGTCGCGCAACACCGTGCCGCCCCGATCGTCGGCAAACCCGCCCCGGTCGTCCGAACCGTAAAGCTCGACCGTCAGCGTGGCACCACCGCGATTGATGATGTCCTCGGCCTTGATGACATGGGTGTGCATCGGGCTCAGCTGATCCTGTCGGCTGATCAGCAGCTTTTCGGCATAGCACATGCCGCCGCCGCGTTGCAGATCCGCCAGCCGTCCGTTGCGCAGGGTGAACAGGAACAGACCCATCGCGTCGAAATCCCCGGCGCCGTAATCGGTGATGTCCCAGCCGCAGCGGGCGTCGATCACGCTGCGCGCGGCGTCCTTGCGGGCCAGAAATTCGTCCGGGGTCCAATAGGCAAAAGGCGGCAGGACAAACCCGTGCACCCGCATCAGGTCATCCGCCGCTGCCATGATTTCGTTGATGCGCGACCTTTTCATCCGCCACCCCCAAGCGCGTCCAGTATCGCGATCCCGACGGCAGCGGTCCAGTCGAATTGCCCTTCGTGCCCGCAGGGATCTGCGGTGATCGCACCGCGCCGCCCGGTAACGTGGCTTTGCCGCGCCGCGGGTCTCGCTCACCACGCATGTTCCACAGTCGAACGCCATGCCCCTTGGCGGGCGATGGCCAAAGAAACACCCCACGAAAATCGCGCGCCTGCCGGTCGTCGGACGGACCGACAACGTATCCGGCTTTCGCGCACGATGGAAACGCCTGGATCTTTCCACGTGTCAAAAAATAATTCGACGCGGTCGGCCTCCATGTTATGATGACCGTCATCGAATTCAGGAAGGCGTACCCGTGTCCAAGCCGCGCATCAATACGATGGAGGAACTGTCGGTCGCCATCGGCGTGTCGCGGCCTACCCTGTCGCGGTTCTTTCAGGACCCGAGCCTGTTGAAGGCAAAGACGGTGGCAAGGATCGAGGCCGGTCTGGCCGGGGTCGAATATGTGCCGAACTTCTTTGCGACCCGCCTGAACCGCAAGTCCACTGGCATGATCGGGGTGATCATCCCCTATCTCAACGACCTGTTCTTCACGAAGCTTCTGGCGTCGGTCGAATCCGCCGCGATGCAGGCCGGTATGACCGTGATCACCCAATGTTCGCATTCCGATCCGGCGATCGAGGCGCGGGCTGCCGAAACCTTCATGTCGATGAGCGTGGACGGTGCCATCGTGGCGCCTCTCGGCGATCAGAGCGACAAGGCGGTGCACCTGAGGCTCCGATCCAGATTGCCGTTCGTGCTGATGGATTCACGTCCCTCTACCATGCCGGATGTCGATTATGTGGGCTCGGACCATGACCAGAGTACCGGGCTGATGACCGATTATCTCTGCCGCGTCGGAGAGCCGCCGATCTTTCTTGCCATGCCACGGGTCAATTTCAACGCGCTGGAACGTGAAAAGGCCTATATCGCCCGAATGCGGCACCTTGGGTTCGATCCTGTCGTGCTCGGCGCCGGACTGATCCGCGAAAACTGGCATTTCGAAGAGCACGGAGAGGCGGTGCTGGAAGCGGAATTTTCCCAGGGACGGTTGACGGACCGGTCGATTTTTTGTGCGAACGACCGTGTCGCCATCGGGGCGATTCGTGCCGCAGCGCGGCATGGGCTGGTTCCCGGACGGGCGGCATGGGGCGGATTGCGGATCGCCGGCCATGACGACTACCCGCTTTGCCCGTTTCTCAATCCCGCCCTGACCACCGTGGCGCAGGACACAGATGCGATTGGCAGGCAGGCGGTTTCGCGCATTCTCGAGATCATCCGCGGCGAGGTTGCGGACGAAGTGCCGGAAATCACGCTGTTCGACGGCCAGCTGAAACTGCGCGAATCCGCCTGACGCCCTGAAACGCTGCACTGCGGCACAAAACCGTCTAATAAACAGGCTTGACACGTGTCTGTGACAAAGGCAAGGTTTACGTATGTAAAAAAGGGAGGTCATTCATGTCTATCACGAGAACATTGCTCTGCAGTGCGGCCGGGCTTGGGCTGAGCGCGGGAATCGCAGCCGCCGAAACCATCACCATCGCCACCGTGAACAACGGCGACATGATCCGCATGCAGGGTCTGACCGACGAGTTCACCGAACTGCACCCCGACATAACTGTCGAATGGGTGACGCTGGAAGAGAACGTTCTGCGCCAGAACGTGACCACCGACATCTCGACCGGTGGCGGCGCCTATGACGTGATTACCATCGGCACCTACGAAGTGCCGATCTGGGGCGCCAACGGCTGGCTCGTATCGTTGAACGACGGCATGGCCGAGGACTGGGATCCCGCCGACCTGCTGCCCGCCATCGCCAGCGGTCTCACCGTCGACGGCGAACTCTACGCCGCGCCGTTCTACGGCGAATCCTCGATGGTGATGTACCGCACGGACCTGATGGAAAAGGCCGGTCTGGAGATGCCGGATGCGCCCACGTGGGAGTTCATCCGCGAAGCCGCCGCCGCGATGACGGACCGCGAAAACGACATCAACGGGATCTGCGCCCGCGGCAAGGCCGGCTGGGGCGAGAACATGGCGTTCCTGACCGCGATGTCCAACTCGTTCGGCGCCCGCTGGTTCGACGAAGACTGGACGCCGCAGTTCGACAGCCCGGAATGGGCCGAGACGATCAATTTCTACCTTGACCTGATGAACGAATCCGGTCCCGTCGGCGCCGCCAACAACGGCTTCAATGAAAACCTGACACTGTTCCAGCAGGGCAAGTGCGGCATGTGGATCGACGCGACGGTGGCGGCATCCTTCGTGACCGGCGCGGACTCGACCGTGGCCGATCAGGTCGGCTTTGCCCTTGCGCCCGACAACGGACTGGGCAAGCGCGGCAACTGGCTCTGGGCATGGTCGCTGGCGATCCCGACATCGTCGGACGCGCAGGAGGCCGCCAAGACGTTCGTGTCATGGGCCACCAGCAAGGCCTATACTGAAACCGTCGCGGCGGCCGAAGGCTGGGCCAACGTTCCTCCGGGCACCCGCACGTCGCTTTATGAGAATCAGGAGTATCTGGATGCGGCGCCGTTCGCCAAGATGACGCTGGAAAGCATCAGATCTGCCGATCCCACCGATCCGTCGGTGCAGCCGGTTCCCTACACCGGCATCCAGTTCGTCGCGATCCCGGAATTCGCGGGCATCGCCAACCAGACCGGGCAGCAGTTTTCGGCCGCCCTGGCAGGCCAGCAATCCGCCGAAGAGGCGCTGGAAAACGCGCAGGAGCTGACCACCGAAGAGATGGAAGCCGCAGGCTACTGATCCCTGCAACCGGGGGCGGGGTTTTCGCCCCGCCCCCGGCCCGGTTACTGTGACGGCACGATTGCGCACCGCCCGGTCGGTGCGCGCACGAAATGACGTACAAGGTTCATATTGCCGGGGGGGAGCCTGACAATGGCGACACAGCACTCGAAATCCGCCGCGCGGTTGATGATCGCGCCTGCCGTCTTCGTCCTGCTGGTGTGGATGCTGATCCCGCTCTGCATGACGCTCTATTTTTCCTTCGCCGATTACCGGCCGCTTCGCGCCACCTTCGACGCCTGGATCGGGTTCGACAATTACGTCTCGTTCCTCACGTCCTCGTCGTTCATCGGATCGCTGATCACCACGCTTCAGATGGTCGGGGGCATCCTGCTGATCACCATCGTCGGCGGCGTGCTGATGGCGCTGCTGCTTGATCAGCCGATCTTTGGACAGGGGGTGGTGCGGATTCTGGTGATCGCGCCGTTCTTCGTGATGCCCACCGTGTCGGCGCTGGTCTGGAAGAACATGTTCTTCAATGTCGACAACGGGCTGTTTTCGTATCTCTACAAGTTCTTTGGCGCGCAGCCATACGATTTTCTCAGCCAGGCGCCGCTGTTCTCGATCATCGTGATCGTGGCTTGGCAATGGCTGCCTTTCGCCACGCTGATTCTGCTGACGGCCGTGCAGTCGCTGGACAGCGAACAGCTCGAGGCGGCGGAAATGGACGGCGCGCCCGCCCTGTCGCGGTTCCGCTTCATCATCCTGCCGCACCTCAGCCGGGCGATCACCGTGGTGATCCTGATCCAGACGATCTTTCTTCTGTCGATCTTTGCCGAAATCTTCGTGACCACGAACGGCGCGTTCGGCACCCGCACCCTGACCTATCTCGTCTACCAGCGCGTGCTGGAAAGCCAGAACGTGGGTCTCGGTTCCGCCGGCGGCATCATCGCTGTCATCCTTGCCAACATCGTCGCGATCTTCCTGATGCGGATCGTCGGCAAGAACCTCGACAACTGAGGGAGGACGACCATGTCCCGCGCCATCACCACCCGGAAAAAGGTCATGTGGACCGCCCTTGCCTGGGCGTTCGGCCTGCTGATGTTCTTTCCGATCCTGTGGACGTTCCTGACGTCGTTCAAGACCGAAGCGACGGCGATCGCCGATCCGCCGGTCTGGTTCTTCTTCGACTGGACCACGGAAAACTACAACGTCGTGCAGGAACGGTCGAACTATCCCAAGGCGCTGACGAATTCCATCATCATCGCGGTGGGATCGACCCTGCTGGGCATCCTGATCGCGGTGCCCGCGGCATGGGCCATGGCCTTCGTGCCGGGCAGGCGCACCAAGGACGTGCTGCTGTGGATGCTGTCGACCAAGATGCTGCCGGCCGTGGGCGTGCTCTACCCGCTGGTCCTGCTGGCCAAATGGCTGGGGGTGATGGACAGCCGGATCCTGCTGATTGTCGTGCTGATGCTGATCAACCTGCCGATCATCGTCTGGATGCTCTACACCTACTTTCGTGAAATCCCGGGGGAAATTCTGGAAGCGGCGCGGATGGACGGTGCCAACCTCAGGTCGGAGATCATTTACGTGCTGACCCCGATGGCCCTGCCGGGCATCGCATCGACGATCCTGCTGAACATCATCCTCGCCTGGAACGAAGCGTTCTGGACGATCCTGCTGACCACCGTGGATGCGGCGCCGCTGACGAAATTCATCGCCAGCTTTTCCGCCCCCGAAGGTCTGTTCTACGCCAAACTCTCGGCCGCATCCATGCTGGCCGTCGCGCCGATCCTCGTCATGGGTTGGTTCAGCCAGAAACAGCTCGTTCGGGGCCTCACATTCGGAGCGGTAAAATAATGGGACAGATCAGCCTCAACCAGGTCACCAAAAGCTTTGGCGACGTCCAGGTCATCCCGCCACTGGATCTTCAGATCGACGAGGGCGAGTTCGTCGTCTTCGTCGGTCCGTCCGGCTGCGGCAAGTCCACGCTGCTGCGCCTGATCGCCGGGCTCGAGGATACGACATCCGGCCACATCAACATCGACGGCAGGGACGCCACCGAACTGCCCCCCGCCAAGCGCGGTCTGGCCATGGTGTTCCAGTCCTACGCCCTCTATCCCCACATGTCGGTGCGCAAGAACATCGCGTTCCCCATGCGCATGGCCGGTCTGGACGAGGCGACCCAGACCGCCAAGATCAACGCCGCCGCCAAGGCGCTGAACCTGACCGACTATCTCGACCGCAAGCCCGGTCAGCTTTCGGGCGGCCAGCGCCAGCGCGTCGCCATCGGCCGCGCCATCGTGCGCGTACCCGCGGCGTTCCTGTGCGACGACCCGCTGTCCAACCTCGATGCGGCACTGCGCGTGGGAATGCGGCTCGAGATTTCGGAGCTGCACGAGAAACTCAAGACGACGATGATCTACGTCACCCACGACCAGGTCGAGGCGATGACCATGGCCGACAAGATCGTCGTGCTGCGGGCGGGCAACATCGAACAGGTCGGCAGCCCGCTGGATCTCTATCACGCGCCGCGCAACAAGTTCGTGGCGGGCTTCATCGGCTCGCCCAAGATGAACCAGATCGACGGCGCCGAGGCCCGAAAGCACGGCGCCGAAACCATCGGCATCCGCCCCGAACACCTGCAGGTGTCAAAAACCGACGGCATGTGGAAGGGCACCGTGGGCGTCGCCGAGCATCTCGGGTCGGACACGTTCATCCACGTCCACGAAACCGGCCTGATGGACATGATGACGGTACGCATCACCGGCGACATCGCGGCGCGTCACGGCGACACGATCTATCTCACGCCCGAGATGGACAAACTGCACCGCTTCGACGCGCAGGGGTTGCGGCAGGCATGACGCGACTGGACGGAAAATCGGCCCTGATCACCGGGGCCGCACGGGGCATCGGACGCGGCTTTGCGGAACGCTACATCGCCGAAGGCGCGACCGTGGCCATCGCCGATATCGACCTTGACGCGGCCCGCAGTACCGCGGACGATCTGGGCAATGCCGCCTATGCCGTGCGGATCGACGTCGCCGATCAGGCCAGCATCGACGCGGCCATGGCATCGGTCGTTTCGCACGCGGGCAAGCTGGACATCTTGATCAACAACGCCGCGCTGTTCGATGCCGCCGAAACGGTCGACATCACCCGTGCCAGCTTTGACCGGCTCTACGGCGTCAACGTCGCGGGCACGCTGTTCACCATGCAGGCCGCCGCGAAACAGATGATCGTCCAGGGTCACGGCGGCAAGATCATCAACATGGCGTCCCAGGCCGGGCGGCGCGGCGAAAGCCTGGTGCTGGTTTATTGCTCCACCAAGGCCGCCGTCATCTCGATGACCCAGTCGGCGGGCCTGAACCTGATCCGCTACGGGATCAACGTCAACGCCATCGCCCCCGGGGTCGTGGACGGCGAGCACTGGGACCACGTGGATTCCCTGTTCGCCAGACTGGAAGGCAAGCCACCGGGTCAGAAAAAGGCCGAAGTCGCGGCCTCCGTGCCCGCCGGGCGGTTCGCGGTGCCCGCTGATCTGACCGGCATGGCGGTGTTCCTCGCCTCTTCGGAATCCGATTACATCGTGTCTCAGACGTACAACGTCGACGGCGGCCAATGGATGAGCTGATGAAGCTGAGCCTGCACACCCTCAAGTATTTGCCGCAGGCCGTGCGTGTCCCGTCCTACGGCCGCGCGGATCTGAAGGCCGGCATCGTCCACATCGGCCTTGGCAATTTTCACCGCGCGCATCAGGCGTGGTATCTGCACCGTCTGATGGACCTCGGGCTTGCCCATGACTGGGCCATCCTCGGTGCCGGGGTGCGCGCGGCCGACGCGGCCCAGCGCGAACGGCTGCTGGCGCAGGACTGCCTCACCACCCTGATAGATCTTGATCCGTCCGGCAAATCCGCCGAGGTCACAGGCTCGATGATCGGCTACATCCCGGTCGCGGCGGACAACGCGCCGCTGATCGCGCACATGGCGGAACCGGCGATCCGCATCGTCGCCCTGACCGTGACGGAAGGCGGCTACTACACCGCAGCCGCCGGCAGCTTTGACGCCGCCC
>JBGTLJ010000068.1:0-11331 GCA_041744175.1 Oceaniglobus sp.
ATGCGATCTTCAAGATCGACGTAGCTGAACAGCGACCCACTCGTCTCGTCCGTTCCACGCATGATCACCTCCGGCCAACCGTCAGGAAAAGTGAATCATGTCCCAGTTCCAGCGTCCAGCAGAGGGTTTTTCAGCAGCGTGTTAGGCCAGCGGGATAGTTACAAACGCGGTGTCCAGCGCAGCACCAGCACTGTTCGATCCGGTATCTTGCGCTGCGCCGGCACGATCAGGCGGTGATGATGACCTTCAGCGCCTTTGTCTTTTCTGCATTCCCGAAAGTTTCGTAAGCCGTCTCGCCCTCGGCCAGTGTGAAGCGGTGCGTAATCTGCAGCGCCGGATCGATCTTCTTGCCTGCGACGGTCTTGAACAGCATCGGAATCGTCGCCGTGTCGACCAGCCGCGTCGTGATCGCGATATTGCGGTCCCACAGGGTTTCGAGGTGCAGGCTGGCGGGTTTGCCGTGGACACCGACGTTGGCGATGACACCGCCAGCCGCGACCAGACTCTGGCACATTTCGAAGGTGGCCGGAATCCCGACCGCCTCAATCACAGTGTCGGCTCCGGCGCCGCGGGTTAATTCCATCACCGCCTCGACCGCCCTGCCGTCGGTCGAATTGACCGTATCGATGGCACCTAAGCGTTTGGCGAACTGCAACCGGTTGTCATCAAGGTCGATCATGATGATCTGCGCCGGTGAATAGAATTGCGCGGTCAGGAGCGCTGCGAGGCCAATCGGCCCCGCCCCGACGATGGCGAGCGAGCAGCCCGGCTGCACCTTGCCGTTCAGCGTGCCGCATTCAAAGCCGGTTGGCAGGATGTCGCTAAGCATCACCAACGCCTCTTCATTGGCGCCTGCGGGGATATGATAAAGGCTCATGTCCGCATGGGGCGTGCGCACATATTCCGCCTGGGTGCCGTCGATGGCATTGCCGAGGATCCAGCCGCCGGTGGTGCAGTGCGAATACATCTGCTTGCGGCAGAACGGGCAGGTGCCGCAGGCACTGATGCAAGAGATCAGCACATGGTCGCCAGGCTTGAACGAGGTGACGGCCGGTCCCACGCAGTCGATCACGCCGACGCCCTCGTGGCCCAGAATACGCCCCGGCGTCGCGGTCGCGGCACGTCGCCTTTCAGGATATGCAGGTCGGTCCCGCAGATGGTGGTCTGCGTGATCCGCACGATCGCATCACCCGGCGCAGTGATCACCGGCTTCGGGCAATCCTGTAACCTGATCTGTCCGGTTTCGGCATAGACCAGTGCTTTCATAAGGGTTGACCCATGGGCGGGCGATATCGTTTCGCTAGCGCGGCGCGCCGTGGGATGCGATTTCAGTGCGGTTGTCATGCGAAGTCTCCATGAGCGATGAGCAAGGGACGGACCATCGACCGTTGGCCTGCAGGAAAACGTGTGGCTCGGGCCCGTAGGTCTACCGGTCGAGCAGATGGGACAAGTGTCACCCAGCCTGCGACGCCGCGCACTGATCCATGTTGCGATGGGTGCGGGAAAAACGCCGCCGGCCGGACAATACGGCCCCGGATGCTGGGGCGCATTTGGGCACAGGGCTGCCCAGCGTTCAGGCTTGAAGGCAAGTCGTCACTCGCTGCGGTGCCTTCATGTCCAAGGGACCAAGGTTGGACGCGATCACCGCATTATTGACGCTGCCGTGCCTCCTCGTCCCCAGCGGCATTCTCGAATGGTCTAGCCAGATACCGGTGTTGCGGCCGCTGGTCCAGATTGGCATCGGACATGTTCATGGCCTTTGCCGCGGGCGTCGCACTGGGGTGCGCCGAGGCCAAAGGGACGACCCATGGGCCCAACCAAATTCAGCGCAGCGCGACCTGAGACTTTGTTCAGGTCTCATAATCAAGACCGTGTGTACCTCAATTCAGTGGAGTGCAGACATGCCATGCGTTACCTCGCCTGCGCTGTGGTCCATGGCACAACCTGTTGCAGCACTGTTTCCACGGCACTGTCGAAGCCCCGGACCAGGGCCAAGGTGTCATCCGTCTGAACCTGCGACATGGCGGTGAACCGTCGAGAGGCGACGATGCGCCGGTCGGATTCGCGGACAAGCGTCATCATGGCGCTGATGCGGACAACGAACGATCCGACCTCCGTCCCTGCCGGTTCTGCCTGAAACGCCTGCAGATCGGTCATCAGGGTATAGTCGGGCATCAGCCCTGCACCCGTTCGCCCCACAAGACCAAAGCCCCCGAGGTTCTGGAACGATGCGACCAGCAGCGACTGGACCAGCGCAGGTGCAGGTTCCGACCAGCGGGCGCCTGACAGATACTGGGCCTGGAAGGGCAACGGTTTGATGAGGATGCGGTCCGTCGCGAGGACCCCCGCCGACACGGGCAGCTCGATCACCAGATGGGCATCGCCGGACCGCGTCGCCGCCGTGGAAACCGCGGGCGACAGCGTGTAATCATCCAGCGGCGCACTGGCATCGGAGACGGCCGTCAGAGCGCCACAGCCGGACAGGATTGACAGAGTAAGGGCAGCAAGGGCTGGTCTGATCGTTTTCATCGGTTTCAGTTCCTGTATTCGGGGGTCTGATTGCCCAGCAGGAATCGCCCTGGATCACTGGCAATCCGGGATGTCAGGGCATTGATCGTCGCCACCATGGCGCGCGCCTCTGTGGCAAGGGCGCTGAACTGCGGCAGCCCGTTTTGGGCAAAGGTTTCGAACCCCGCGGCCGATCGGCTCAGTCTGTCGACTGCCGCGCCCATCTGGTCAATGATGACTGGAAGATCATCGACAAGAACGGCATCGACACTGGCGATGAGCGCCTGAAGATCGACAAGGGTAACACTGACATTTGCCATCGTCGCCTCGGCCGTGGCCATCACGGATTCGGTGCGCGTCGCCATGGTGTCGATCCTCGCAGTGGCAATCTCGACGTTGCGCAGGATGGAGGTGATTGCGGCCCCGTTTTCCGGCGTGGTGAACGAACGGATATCGCGCATCAGCAGGATCGCCTCGGCCAGAACGTCGGGGGCGTCCGTCAGAAGGTCCTGCAATGCCGAGGATTCCGACGGAATCAGCGGCACATCGGCAGGCGGCACCACTTCAATCGGGCTGGCATCGGCGCGCCCGCCCGCCAATGCGACGAACGACACGCCGGTCACGCCCTGCGATGACAGTGTGGCCACAGTGTCGGCGCGCACCGGGGTGCTGGCATAGATCTCGATCCGGACCCGGACCAGCGCGGGATCGTCGCGGTCCAGCGCGATGGTCAGCACCGTTCCTACATCTACACCGTTGTACCGGACGGCGCTGGCCTGCCCAAGGCCAGCGACAGAATCGAAAACGATGTCGTATTGCGCATAGGTCCTGTCGATCTGGACCTTTGCCAGCCACAGGGTAAATCCCAGCACTGCAACAAGGCCGATGATCGTGAAGACCCCGACCAGCAGGTATCTGGCGCGCGTTTCCATCAGGTTGCCCCGGTGATTGGTTGGGCGGCGTGGGCGCGAGGGCCGTTGAAATAGGCATGGATCCACGGCTGATCGACGCTGCGCATTTCCGCCATCGTACCGGTAACCATAACCTTGCGTTCGGCCAGAACCGCGATGCGGTCGCAGGTCGCGTGCAATGTATCGAGGTCGTGGGTGACCAGAAAGACTGTCAGCCCCAGCGCCTGCTGCAGCGCCTTGATCAGCTCATCGAATTCCGACGCGCCGATCGGATCGAGACCGGCGGTAGGTTCGTCCAGAAAGAGGATTTCGGGATCGAGCGACAGCGCGCGTGCCAGACCGGCCCGTTTGCGCATCCCTCCCGAAAGCTCGGATGGTGACTTATCCCCCGCAGAGGCGGGCAGACCCACCATCGCGATCCGCAGATCGGCCAGGGCATTGCGGGTCGGGGCATCGACGCCAAGCCGTTCGCGCATGGGAGCCGCCACGTTTTCGCGCACGGTCAGGGACGAAAACAGCGCGCCGTCCTGAAACATGACGCCCCAGCGGTTCTGCACTGTGCGCAGGCGCTCCGGATCGGCGGTCAGCACATCCGTGCCAAGAACCGAGATCTGACCCGCGTTCGGGACCTGCAATCCGACGATCGTGCGCAGCAGCACGGATTTACCGCTACCAGAGGCACCTACCACGCCCAGAACGTCGCCCCGGAAAACATCGAGGTCGAGGTCTTCATGCACCGCGGTCGTCCCGAACAGGTTAACCAGCCCGCGGATCGTGATGATCGGCTCAACGTCCATCAAAGCCCCCAGACCGCAAAGAAGATTGAGAACATCGCATCCACGACAATGACCAGAAAGATCGCGGAGACGACGGATCGTGAGGTTCTGTTGCCCAGCGACTCGGTGTCGCCCTTGACTTGCAATCCCTGATGGCAGCCGACCACACCGATGATCACCCCAAACACCGGCGCTTTGGCCAGACCGATCAGCAGGTGCGACACGTCGGTATTGTTCAAGAGTTGGGTGCGGAACATGCCGGGCGAAATTCCCAACTCGATCCAAGCCATCAACGCCCCGCCGACCAGACCGGCAATGTCGGCGATAAACCCGAGCAGCGGCAGCAGGATCACCAGTGCCAGCACACGGGGCAACACCAGCAGTTCTATCGGATCGAGACCCAGAACGCGCATGGCATCGATTTCCTCACGCATTTTCATCGACCCGATGGTCGCCGTGAACGCCGATGCTGACCGCCCCGCCACGATGATCGCGGTCAGCAGGATCCCGAGTTCGCGCAGGATCGAAATGGCGATCAGGTCGACGACGAACACTTCGGCGCCAAATTGTTTCAGCTGCGAGGCGCCCTGGAATGACAGCACGATGCCGATCAAAAACCCCATCAGGACCACGATGGGCACCGCATTCAGCCCGGCCTGGTGCATGTGATGAACAAGAGCTGTCAGGCGCAGACGCGATGGATGCAGGACCGTCCGCCCGAGCCGGGACATGACAAGGCCCAGAAACCCAAGGCTTTCAGCTATGCCTGAGGCCTTGCCGATGACGGTTTCGCCCAGTCCGACGAGACCTTCCCCCATGTCATGATGCAGGCGGCGCGGACGCTGGATCTGCGCAGTGGCCGCCATAGCGTCCGTCACTGTCTCAAGCAGCAGGTTCTGCGCTGGATTGGCACCGATGACGGCAACCGTCTCGCCCCTGAGGGCCGCGGCATTTCGGCAGGAGGCAAGCAGCCAGGCACCTGCCGTATCGAGCACGCTGACGCCCGACAGATCCAGCGCCAGGATTTTCACTTCGCGGCCAAGGGTTGCCCGCGTCGATGCAAGGCTTGCCAAAGTGAGATCGCCCCGCAGGACGATGGTTCCGGGTGCAGATCGCGCCAGCTTATCCTCCGACACGGCCTGAATCCGGCAAATCCGTGACGCATCGGCCGTTCGGCTTCCAGAGCATCACCGGAACCATAAGGACTGATGCGGCGGCAGGACAAAGGCTTGGCATCGCGGGTATCCTTTTGGTGACGCAATGAATGAACGGCCTGACGGGACAGGCGCGCCGGGCCGGGATGCGTGGCAAGGCTGGCGTCCTCGGACATTGGCGTAGAGTTGCGGTCAGATAAGGTCTCGACAAACGCGTGCGCGATCAAAGGGCGGCTCCCGATCAGGGATCGCTGGATTTTGCAAAGGGAAGCACGATGGATGCTATACTTCCGGACAGGGCGAGACACTGATTGATGTTAGCGACGCCGCAGGTTCCGGTGGCGCGCGTTATGAGCCGCAATGCAGAAATGGCGGGAGCCATCGCGTTCCCACGCCGCTGCACGCAAGGACTTCATGCCCGGTCACGCAGCCTTATCGTCAGCCTGTCCGCCCGGTCGTCCTGCGCCAAAGGCACCTTGATCGTCAGGCGGGATTGCAATACCTCCAGCGCGGTCCCATTCAGATCGGCCGTCTCAATTCCGCGCCCGCTCTGTCCCGCGTTGTCAATGGTGATCCGAAGCTGGCGCGTGCCAACGTTGAGCGTGGCCTGCATTTGCGGCCAGTATGACGGAAAACACGGGTCGAACGTCAGGGTGGGACCGGCCCGCGTCAGACCCAGCAGGCCCTCGATCCCGGCGCGGTACATCCAGCCCGCCGATCCGGTGTACCATGTCCAGCCGCCACGCCCTTCGTGCGGAGCGACGGAATAGACATCGGCGGCCACGACATAGGGTTCGACCTTGTAGACGGCAGCGGCCTGCGGCGTGAGGGCGTGGTTGATCGGATTGACCAGCGCGAACAGCGCGCACGCCGCATCGCCATTGCCAAGGCGGCACTGGGCCAGAATGGCCCACATCGCGGCATGGCTGTATTGCCCGCCATTCTCGCGCAGCCCCGGCGGATAGCCCTTGATATAGCCTGGGTCCATCGGGGTCTGATCGAACGGCGGGGTGAACAGCAGGGCAAGGCCGTTCCCCGACCCGGTGTCGGGCTGGATCAGACGTTCGGTCATGCTGGCCATGGCGGTGGCGGCGCGGGCCGGGTCTGCCGCGCCCGCCAGAACGGCCCAGGATTGCGCGATGCTGTCGATCCGGCACTCGTCGGACATGGACGACCCCAGCGGACTGCCATCGTCGAAGGTGCCACGCCGATACCACGCGCCGTCCCAGCCCTCGGCTTCGATCGCCTGCACCAGCGACGCACGGTGATCGCGCCAACGCGCAGCGCGGCCTGTGTCGCGGGTATCAGCCAGCGGCGCCATCCGGTCGATGGTGGCGATCAGGAGCCAGCCCAGCCAGACGCTGGTGCCTTTGCCCCCTTCGCCGACGCGGTTCATCCCGTCGTTCCAGTCGCCGGTGCCGATCAGCGGCATGCCGTTGCTGCCGGTCAGCGCGATCGCCTGATCCAGACCGCGCGCGCAATGTTCGAACAGGCTGGCTTGAGTCTCGGATACTGTGGGCTGAAAGAAATCATCATGTGCGCCCGGCGGCAGTGGCGGGCCATCAAGGAACGCAATCTGCTCGTCAAGGATCGCGGCATCACCCGAAACGGCAATGTATTGCGCAACGCCGTACCCCAACCAGACGCGGTCATCAGAGATTCGCGTCCGCACACCCTGCCCGGAATGCGGCAGCCACCAGTGCTGCACGTCACCTTCGGGAAACTGGCGCGATGCCGCGCGCAGCAGGTGCGCGCGAGTCATCGCGGGGCGCAGCGCGGTCAGCGCCATGCCGTCCTGCAACTGGTCGCGAAAGCCATAAGCACCGCTGGCCTGATAGAACCCGGCGCGTGCCCAGATCCGGCAGGCCAGCGTCTGATACAGCAGCCAGCCGTTCAGCATGATGTCCATGGCGCGGTCGGGCGAAGTGACCTGCACGGTGCCCAGCAGATCGGCCCAGTGCACGCGCACCTTGCCAAGAATCTGGTCCGGATCGACGGCGCGGAACTGCTTGATCAGAGCGCGGGCCGCCTCGGGCGTCTTGGCCTGTCCCAGCAGGAACAGAACCTCGACGCTTGCCCCCGGTGCAAGTGTCACGAGGCGTTGCAGGGCGGCGCAAGGGTCTAGCGCAGGACCGAAGCGACCTGAAAATTTCTGCGGCCCTATTCCTTCGGGGGCAGCCATGCTGCCTCCGCGGCCCAGCACCTCAGCCCGGTCGGCACTTGCGCCGGTAGTTTCTGCCCCCAGATCGGCAAACGCGACCCGACCGGCAAAGGCCATGGAAAAGGGGTTGCGGGCGAAGATGGCCCCCGTCTCGGGATCGCGTTCCGTGATGACATACGGCGCGGTTACACTGCGTGACGGGCCCAGCACCCATTCCGCATAGGCGGTCACCGACAGCCTGCGCCGCGTCGGGCCGGTGTTGCGCAAGGTCAGCCGGGTGATCTTGACGGGCGCATCCATCGGCACGAATTGCACCATCTCGGCCTCGATCCCATGGGCGGCATGTTCGAACCGGCTGTAACCGAAACCGTGCCGGGCGACAAAGGTGCCCCGCCCCCGGATCGGCAACGCCGTAGGCGTCCAGAGTGCACCACTGTCCAGATCATGTAGATACAGCGCCTCGCCCGCAGGATCGCAGACCGGGTCGTTCGACCAGGGCGTCAACTGGTTCTCGCGACTGTTTTCGGCCCAGATGTGGCCGCTCCCCTCGGCTGACACCTGAAAGCCGAAATCCGGATTGGCGATGACGTTGATCCACGGCGCGGGTGTAGTCTGCCCGTCGCGCAGGATCGTCACATATTCCCGGCCGTCATCGGCGAAACCGCCGGTGCCGTTGAAGAATTCCAGATCGGGCAAGGTGGGTGCAGGCGCGGGCGGCCAGTCCGGAATGGTCTTTTGTGGGGAGGGTGATGAAACTACCGGCAACAGCGCATCGATCTGATCGCCGATGCTGCCCCGGCTGGCAAACAGCACGACACGTGCCACTGATTGAAGCATCGCCAATTGGTCGGGCGAGACAAGATCGACCCTTAACGTATGAATGCTACCCTGCGCGCGGCCCTTCGGCATTTCGCTGCGGGGGCGGGTCTGGGCCGACCGCACGGCAATCTCGATCACGGTCTGCATATCCTGCACATAGGACGAGGCCCGGTCGTTCAGCACAATCAGATCGACATCCATTTGCCGCATCCGCAGATATTTATGGGCGGCCAGCACCTCATGCAGGGCGGCTGCATCCTCGGTTTCGCTGATCCGGAAAAGGATGATCGGCAGATCACCGGAGATGCCAAGCGCCCAGAGGCTCGATTGCGGCCCCGCTCCGGCCTTGATCCGGCGGGGTGACGCGCGCAGCCGCGGATCGCCGCGGAGGATCATTCCACCCAGACGCTGAAAATCAGTGGCGGCGGTGGAGGTGACGCCAAGGTGGCGCAGCTGGACCTGGCCTTGCGTCCAGGACAGGGTCGCCGCACGTTCAAAGGCCGACGGATCACGGTGTCGGTCCACCTGATCCAGCAGGGCCTCGGGGGTGGCGGCGACCACGGTCCAGAAGGTCACGCGCGCCATGCTGCCGGACGGCACGAGAAGGCGGCGGCGCAGCGCAAAGATCGGGTCCAGCACGGTGCCGGTCGTATTGCTCAGCGGAGCGTCGGCCATTGCTGCCGCGCCAATGCTGCGGCCCCGGCCAATGAAACGCGCCCGGTCCGTTTCATACTGAACAGGGGCCGAGTCCGTGCCTTCGACCACAGCGAGATGGGCCGCCCAGACCTCGGGGTCTGTCGGGGACCTTTGGCGCCGCGTTGCGATGATCACCCCCAGTTCGGGCAGGAAATCCGTGACGACGAACAGCTTGGAAAACACCGGATGCGCCACATCGGCAGCCTGCGGTGCGAGCACCAGCTCGGCATAGGAGGTCAGGTCGATCTCGCGCCCATGCCCGCCGGTGTTGTTCAGCGTGACGCGGCGTGCCTCGGCGTCATCCTCGGCGGATACCACGACCTCGGTGGTCATGCTCAGCCGGTCGCCCTGATGGACGAACGCGGCCTGATGTTCGCAGAACACCGCATGGTGGCGCTGCGGATCAGCCCCGGTCGGTTGCACCCCGGCAGACCAGCGCGCGCCGGATTGCACATCCCGCGCAAAGATGAATGACCCAAGCGCCGCATCCGTCGTATCAGCACGCCAACGGGTGATCGCGAGATCACGCCAACGGCTGTACCCGCCGCCAGTGGGGGTCAGCATCACACCATAGCTGCCGTTCGACAGAAGGTGCCCGGTAGCCGCACCCTCGCCCGGAACGTCAAACCGGCGCAGGGCAGGGGCAACGGATAGATCGACGGTTGTCACCGGCACATCTTCGGCGCGCGGCGTGGCGGCCATGGCATCGCGCGGCACCCGTTCCTGCAACAGCAGGTCGACCGCCCGGATGATCGGTTCGGCATGGAACCGCGTACGCAGCCGTCCATCCTGTACTACATTGGCAATGGCGGCAATCGTCATGCCCTGATGGTGGGCCATGAAACTTTGCACGAGGGCGCGATCCGCCCCGGCAGGCAGGCGCGTTGTCGTAAAGTCGACGGCCTCGAAGAAGCCGTATCGACCTTGGGCACCAATGGCGGCAAGCTTTTCGAAATTACGCAACGCCGCGTAAGGATCGACCATCGTGGCGAGGCCCGTCGCATAGGGGGCAATGACGCGGTTTTCGTTCAACCCTCGCTTCAGCCCCAACCCCGGAACACCGAAGTTGGAATATTGATAGGTCATTTCGAGATCACGGGCGTTGTAGGAGGACTCGGACACGCCCCAAGGCATCCCATGCGCCGCGCCATAAGCGATCTGGCGGTCCACGATCAGCCGGTTGGTCTGTTCCAGAACCGACCCCACCGGCGCACGCATCACGAGCGATGGCATGAGGTATTCGAACATGCTGCCCGACCACGAGATCAGCGCCGATCCGGACCCCACCGGCGTTGCCGCCCGGCCCAGCCGGAACCAGTGCCGCGTCGGCACATCGCCCTTGGCAATGGCGAACAGGCTGGCCAGCCGCGCCTCGGAGGCGAGCAGGTCGTAGCAATTCGCATCGCGGGTGTTGGTCGCGACGGAAAAGCCGATCGACAGCAGTTTCTTTTCCGGATCGAGCAAGAAAGCAAAGTCCATCTCCATCGCAAGACGGCGGGCAAGCTGCCCGGCAGCGGCCAGCCGTTCGGACAGGTGCCTGTCCGGTCCATCCAGATGCCCTGCGATACAATCGCGCATTGCGCTGCACCAGAAAACCAGATCGCTGTGCCCCTCACTTTCTGCAGCCAAATTTGTGGCCTCCGCAGCCATCGTCGCCATGGCGTCGAACGGAACGTTCTGCGCGTTCGCAACGCCCAGCCGCTCCAGCAGGGCAGCAACACCGGGGGTTTCAGATTTCAGCGACTGCTGCGCCAAAATCAGGGCATCAGAAAGGCCTGCACGCTGGTCGGCATCAGATACCGGCGTGTCTTGCCAGTCCTGACAGGCCTGCGCCACGGCGATCAGATGGCCGGCCAAATTGCCGCTGTCCACCGACGAGACATAGGCCGGATCGAGCACCCGCAGGTCATTCGTGTCGTGCCAGTTGTAAAGATGACCGTGAAACCTTGGCATCCGCTCTACGGTACTCAGCGTCTGTTCCAGCCGGGTCAAGGCGGCAGCCTGCCCGATCCAGCCCATGTCGCGGGCGACGGTGGTGGACAGCAGATACAGACCGATATTGGTCGGCGAGGTGCGGTGAAAGACGACCGGCGTCGGGATTTCCTGAAAATTGTCGGGCGGCAGGAAATTGTCGGCTTCGGTCACGAAGGTCTCGAAGTAGCGCCAGGTTCGACGGGCGATCAGGCGCAGGGCGCGAGCATCGGCGTCGGTCAGCGGTGCGGCGGCATGCGCTACCTGCGGGCGGCTGATGCGGTGGGCGATGGCGGGGGCGGCCAGCCACAGCAGCGCGAACGGCACCGCAACGG
>JBGTLJ010000069.1:0-2094 GCA_041744175.1 Oceaniglobus sp.
CCCCGCCCCGTCGCCGGTCTTGCCATCCGCATCGACGGCGCCGCGGTGCCAGACCGCCTTCAGCGCTGCGATGCCGTTCTCCACCACCTTGCGGCTGGGCTTGCCCGAAATCGACACCACCAGCCCCACGCCGCAGGACGAATGCTCGTCGTCGGCCTTGTAAAGGCTGTTGGCATCCATGAAAGCGCGCTTGGTTTCCTCGGTCTTGGCCCAGGGCTCGTCATAGGGTGCATGCGTCATGGCAGGTCTCCTTTCAGGTGGAGGTTCTTGGCCTCGTACTCTTCGCGCGTCGCGCGGCGGTGATCACCCGCCAGCGCCAGACCCGGCAACGCCCGGTCCACGTAAATTTCGCTTTTCAGGGGAATCTCCCGCGCTGCATCGAAAAGACCCGGCATCAGCCCGTATTGCGATCCCTCTGCAAGGTCACGGAACCACAGGTGCGAGCCGCAGGTGCCACAAAACGCCCGCTCAGCGAAGCTCGACGAGCGGTAGTGCACCACAGGCCCGGCCACCGTCACATCCGCCGCTTCCGCCGGGATCGACACATAGATCGCCCCGCTCCACCTCTGGCACATGCGGCAATGGCAGGCACCGGTGAAACCGCCATGTTGGCGGACGGTCACCCTGACGGCCCCGCACAGGCAATGCCCTTCCAGCCCGCTCATCGTGCCTTGCCCTGCAGCAGCGCGCGCATCGCGTCGTTGTAGACTTCCGCCGGTGGCATGGTCCAGCCGGTCGCGTTGTCCGTCTCTACCGCCGCGCGCCACTCGCCATAGCGGTCAAAGAACTCCGATCCGCCCAGATCGAAGGGCGCGATCTTTTCATGCGGGTCCATCAGCATCGCCGAAAGGAAGATGGGCGCATGGGTGATTTCCGGCATCCCCTCGCGCAGGGAACGGATCAGACAGGACACGACCGGCTCCGTCACCCAGCCCTTCAGATCGGCAGGCTCGTCGATCTTGCCGATCCAGACATGCACCGGCTTCAGCCCGGTCAGGCTGCCGAACCGGTGGAAACTGCGCTCGTGAAAGGTGTCAATCCCGAACACGGATCAGACCCTCCGGCACCGACGACAGAACCGCGTCGCATTCGAACAGCGGCTGGGTGCTCATGTATCCCGGCTCGCCGGGATTGATGAATTGCAGCGGGCTTCCGTCTATCGGCAGATAGCCCTCGCCGCCATCCCATTCCGAGGGGCCCGAAAAGAACAGCCGCCACTCGGGGTGGACATATTCGTTCCCGCGGGACTGGCGCAGCAGGTTTCCGTCGGCATCCGTCTCGCGATACTCGAACTCGGTCTGTTGCAAGGTCACGCCGTCGATGACACGGCTTTGCCCGGTCATGCGGTCGAACCCGCGCACCCGGCTTGCCGTTCCGTCATCGCGCGACAGGTTGAAGGCAAAGGTATCCGCCCCGCCCAGAAGGTCGCTGAAGGACGCCGGGTCTTCCGGGTTCGGGTCCAGCGTCTGCACGACGGTCGGGTTCAGGTCGATGCTTTCGACCCATTGACCTTCGCGGTCGATGCGCGACAGGAAAAAGATCCCCTCCTGATCGAAATCAGCACGCCACTGATCGCCCGGAGTGTCGGCAGAACAGGTGTAGTAGTTCGACACCCGGCAGGAGCGGGCCTGCACGGTCATCCATCCGGTGCAGCCCTGCGGCGGGTTGAAGGTGCCGGCCTCGGCCGACACGGCAGCCGCGCAAAGGGCGAGGGGGGCGAGGAAAAATTTCATGCTCTCTTACCTTTTTTGGGTCAGCACCGCTGCCGCATCCACTTTTCGGCCCTTCTTGGGGCGCGGGCGTCACGTCATGCGCAAAGCCATACGTCCGCCATACGCTGGCCAGACGTCGGTCATACGTCACTCTGCCGCGACCACCGCCCCTTGGGCAAGATAATCGAGCATCGCATCGGCGGCCTCGCGCCCGTCACGGATCGCCCAGACCACAAGGCTTGCTCCGCGCACGATATCGCCCACGGCATAGACGCCCGGCATGTTCGTCGCATGGGTCTGGAAATCCGCCCGGATGGTCCCCCAGCGGGTGACGCGCAGATCGGGCTGATGCCACAGCACCGGCAGATCCTCCGGCTCGAAT
>JBGTLJ010000070.1:0-1810 GCA_041744175.1 Oceaniglobus sp.
GTGGGCGAGGTGGAGGCCAATGTGCTGCTCTCGGAGGAGCGCCTGCCGGGGCCGCTCTGAGCCGCTTCCGGCGGCGCGCGGCTTTGGATGCGCGGGGGCGCGATCCAGGAGGACGGACATGGCCCTTCCCGACACGGTCGACCGGCAGGGTCTGTACGAGATCCCCGGCGGTCTTACCGACCGCTCGCTCGGTTCCATGTGCCAGACTTCGCAATGTGCCAGACTTCGCAGAAGGTCATGCGCGACCTGCGGACCGGGTCGTGCGAAATCCATGTTTGGATGCCTCCCATTGTGCAAGAAAAATTGTGACCTTGTGAGCATGTGATCGAGTGCGGTCATGTGTCAGGCCTCTCTGTGCGGCTTTTCACATGCCGCGGGCCGGTATGGAGATGCGCGGATCAGGTCCAAATCAGGGAAGCGCGTTCAATTGACGCTCTGGATTCCTCTGGGTCTCCTGATCCCGATCTGATCGATCATGTGCCCATGCGGGTCATCGCCTTCCTCACACAAACCGGGAGTGGTCGCTGCTGTTTTGCCCGTCAGGCCACAGCGATTTCACCCCGGTATTCTTCGCCCTTTGTCAGCATTGCCCAGATGCCCCGGGCCATCTTGTTTGCCAGAGCAATCGCAACAAGCATGCGCGGCTTTCGGGCGAGCATGCGCGCCAACCACGATCCCTCTTGCACGGGCTTGCGCGACGCCCAGCCAACAACAGCCATCGCCCCGATGATCAGCAACCGGCGGATATCGCTCTGCCCCATCTTCGAGGTTCGGCCCAGAACCTGCCTACCCCCGCTCGAATGCTGCAATGGGACGAGGCCAAGCCAGGCGGCAAAATCCCGACCGTTCCGGAAACTGTCCATCGCCGGCGCGAAGGTTTCGATCGCCAGCGCCGTGACTGGCCCGACACCCGGCATTGTTCTGAGCCGACGCGCGGCATCGCCTTCAGAGAGCAGGCGTGCAATGCGCTTGTCCAATTCCGTCAGACGCTCACTGAGCCGCCAGATGTGGTCCAGCATTTCGTGGCAGGTGCTGCGCACCAGATCGGGCAGGTCGCTGTCGTCGGCCTCAACGATCCCTGCCAGTCGCTTGAGTTGATGAAGGCCAACCGGGGCGACAAGGCCGAATTCGTACAGAAAAGATCTGAGCGCGTTAACACATTCGGTGCGCTGACGGATAATTTGCGTCCGGGTCCGGTACAGCACCGCACGGGCCTGCTGATCGGCACTTTTCGGGACAACAAAGCGCATGGTGGGCCGCAGGGCTGCCTCGACGATGGCCTCAGCATCAGCGCTGTCATTCTTTTGCCGCTTGACGAAGGGCTTGACGTAACGTGGCGCGATCAGCCGGGGTTCATGCCCGAAGCCAATCATCTCGCGGGCCCAGTAATGCGCGCTGCCGCAGGCCTCCATTGCCACGATGCAGGCGGGGTGTTCGGACATGAACCGATAAAACTGCAGTCGCGTCAGCTTCTTGCGGAACACCACCGATCCGTCAGCCGCAGCGCCGTGCAGCTGGAACACATTCTTTGCAAGATCGACGCCGATCAATGTAACTTCATTCATAGTTGCCTCCTTCGGTTGGTTTGGTTCGAAAACTTGAAGCCTGGCAGATTGCGATGCCGTTGAGGAGGGAGGCATCCACCCCATCAGGGAGGTCGACGTGCGGTTCATCACCAACGATGCGGCGCGGATCGCCGCCCTGCTCGCGGGCGACGTCGACGTGATCGATGCGGTACCGCCGACCGACCTGCCCCGGCTGGAGGGGGACGACGCGATCAACGTGATCTCGGCCGCCTCCGGGCGCGTCA
>JBGTLJ010000071.1:0-2890 GCA_041744175.1 Oceaniglobus sp.
CACCGCCGACCGGATCCTCGATTTCGGCGGCGGCGCGGCGCTGCACATTGCGATGACGGGGTTTGCGCCGCTGCACGACCAGCTGCGCAAGGCTTTCGCGCCGTTCCTGACCCGGTCCGACGACCGCGCCCGCCAGCCCCATGTTACGGTGCAGAACAAGGTGGACCGCGCAACCGCCCGCGCCACCCTGACCAGCCTGCACGCCGGGTTCGCGCCGTTTTCAGGGCACGCCGACCGGTTGCTGCTCTGGCATTACCGGGGCGGTCCGTGGGACGCTGCAGGACGATTCGACCTCAAGGAGACGCGCCGATGACCGATCTGCCCGGCTGGACCGTGGAAAAGCTGCACGCCGATCACGCCCAGGCCCTGCGCGAGGACCGGGTGCTCTATGACAGCGAAACCGCGCATCAGCGGCTGCGGGTGTTCGAGAACCCCACCTTCGGGCGGGTGCTGACGCTTGACGATGTGGTGCAGGTGACCGAGGCCGACAATTTCATCTATCACGAGATGCTGACCCACGTGCCGATCCTCGCCCACGGTGCGGCGCGGCGTGTCCTGATCGTCGGCGGCGGCGATGGCGGCATGGCCCGCGAGGCGTTGCGCCATGCTTCGGTCGAACACGTCACCATGATCGAAATCGACGCGGGCGTGGTGGATTTCTCCCGAAAGTATCTCCCAGCGATCTCCGACGGCGCGTTCGACGATCCGCGTCTGACACTCACCATCGCCGACGGCGCGGAATACATGCGGGGCACGACCGACCGCTACGACGTGATCATCGTCGATTCCACAGACCCTTCCGGCCCCGGCGAGGTGCTGTTCACCGACAGCTTCTATGGTCACGCACGCCGCGCCCTCGCCCCCGGCGGCATCCTTGTCACGCAGAACGGCGTGCCGTTCCTGCAACCGGACGAACTTCGCCGGACCATGCGCGCCTTCGCGGCCCTGTTCGCCGACGCCACCTGTTACCTCGCCACCGTGCCCAGCTATGCGGGCGGACCCATGGCATTCGGCTGGGGCACCGACGGCAATGCCCGCCACGTCACCCTTGCAACGCTGCAAACCCGCTTCGCCGACGCCGGGATCGCGACCGACTATTACACGCCCGAGGTGCACAAGGCCGCCTTCGCCCTGCCGCCCTATGTCGCGCGGCTGCTGCACTGAGTGTACATACGAAAGTCATACACAAAGTGTACGTGAAGATTACCCTTCTAATGCAGCGTGAATTCACCCGTCACGTTGCGCCATTCCCCCGGAGAGATCATTTTGCGGTGGGTGAATTTCACCGAATGCAGCGGCCCCTCGATCTGCTCCTGCCAGAACTCGATGAACTTGAATAGCCGCGGGTGATCCGGCGCAAGATCGTACTCCTGCCAGATGAACGTGTTGAGAACACGGGTATAATCGGGCATGCGGTAATACATCTCCGCCGTGGTCAGACCATAGCCCTTCAGCATCGCCTCGGTTTCGGACATCTTCATGGGACACCTCTTTTGCCACCTGTAACGAAATCATGTCACGACAGTTTTAATTTTCAATGAAAACAATCTGTTGTCACTCGGCTCCGGCGGCTGCTTGCGCAAATGACAGGCAGCCATTGCACGCTATATCCATGCTGACGTATAACGTGCACAACAACATGTAGCCCCATCCAAGGAGCGGCGGATCAGGTGAGCGATACTCCAGAACCCCCTGACGACACTGGAGAAATCCCTCCCGAACGCCCGGTGCCGCGGGGCGAGGTGATCTCGATCGCCGAAGAGATGAAGGCGTCGTTCCTCGACTATGCCATGTCGGTGATCGTGTCGCGCGCGATCCCGGATCTGCGCGATGGCCTGAAACCCGTGCACCGCCGGATTCTCTATGCGATGCATGAAACCGGCAACACCCACGACAAGTCCTATCGAAAGTCTGCCCGCCCCGTCGGCGACGTCATGGGCAAATACCACCCACACGGCGATTCGGCGATCTACGAGGCCCTGGTGCGGATGGCGCAGGATTTTTCCATGTCCCTGCCGCTGCTCGACGGGCAGGGCAACTTCGGCTCGATGGACGGCGACAATGCCGCCGCCATGCGCTATACCGAAGTGCGGATGGACAAACCTGCCGCGTATCTTCTGGCCGACATCGAAAAGGACACCGTCAACTTTCAGGACAATTACGACGGCAAGGATCGCGAACCGTCTGTCCTGCCCGCGCGGTTCCCGAACATGCTGGTCAATGGTGCCGGGGGCATCGCCGTCGGGATGGCCACCAACATCCCGCCCCACAATCTGGGCGAGGTGATCGATGCCACCCTCGCCCTGATCACCGACCCTGATCTGTCTTCCGAACAGCTGATGGAGTACGTTCCCGCCCCGGATTTTCCCACCGGCGGGCTGATTTTGGGCCGCTCCGGCGCGCGCAAGGCCTACATTGAGGGGCGCGGCAGCGTCATCATCCGCGCCAAGACCCGGATCGAGGAGATCCGCAAGGACCGCTATGCCATCGTGCTGGACGAAATTCCCTATCAGGTGAACAAGGCGTCGATGATCGAACGCATCGCCGATCTGGTGCGCGAGAAAAAGCTTGAAGGCATCTCTGCGGTGCAGGACGAGTCCGACCGGGTCGGCGTGCGCGTGGTGGTGGAACTGAAACGCGACGCCACCGCCGAGGTTGTGCTGAACCAGCTTTTCCGCTTCACCCAGATGCAGACGTCGTTCGGGTGCAACATGCTGGCGCTGAACGGCGGGCGCCCCGAACAGCTCACCCTGCGTGATTTTCTGACATATTTCATCGGCTTTCGCGAAGAGGTCGTCGCGCGCCGCACCGCGTACGAGCTGCGCCGCGCCCGCGAGCGCAGCCATATCCTGTGCGGTCTCGCCGTCGCCGTCGCCAATGTGGATGAGGT
>JBGTLJ010000072.1:0-8396 GCA_041744175.1 Oceaniglobus sp.
GGACTCGTGCCGACACCGCGGGCGCTGGAGCTGCGTCAGGAGGTGTCCTCGCTGGTCCAGCGGGCAGGTGCAGCGCTTTCACCATCCTCAGATGTAGACCTGTCCACGGTAGAGCGGACCTTCACCATCCGTGCCAGCGAGGGATTCGCGGAAAGTTTCGGCGGTGCGATTGTGGCCCGTGCCGCCAGGGAAGCACCGTTCGTTCGGCTGTGGTTCCTGCCGAAGGCCGAACGTGAGAGCAGCGCGCTGCGCGACGGCTCGGTCGATCTCGAAGTCGGCCTCGTCCGTGCCACGCCGGCGCCGGAACTTCGCACCGCGCTGCTGTTCCGCGACCGTTTCGTCGGGGTGGTAAGTCCGCGAAATCGACTCAGCCAAACCGTAGTGACGCTTGAGGATTATCTCGCCGCGCAACACGTGCTGACCAGTCGTTCCGGGAGCGACCCTGCGCCCGTAGATGGCGCGCTTGCCGCGCAGGGGCACACACGAAAGGCTGGAGCGATAGCAGGAGGCTTTGGCGCCGCCGTGGGACTCGTGCGCGGCACGGACTTCGTCGCGACGGTGCCCGAGCGCTTTACAGAAGCCTTGCGCCACGATCTGAACATGTTTCCATTGCCTTTCGAGGTTGATCAGATAACGGTCGCACTGGTTTGGCATCCCCGAATGGACGCCGACCCATGCCACCGGTGGCTTCGCTCGCTGATCCGGGACATCTGCGGGTAGATCGGGAAGGCCATCTTCTATAGAATTATACTCGCGCTGCATCGACGACATCGACGGGTTCGCGTCCCGGTGCATGAGTCCGAGCGGCACCGGCCCGAGCCTCCGCGCGACGAGGCTGCACTGCGGAGGGCGCTTCATGCGGATTGCGGAGGTCTGTCTACGACATCGCTCGCCGCGATGCGAACAGTGGCGACGCCCACCTCGTCAAAGGCCGACGCGCGCCGCGCGAGGCTACCGGCAGCCAGCCGCATCGACTTCGCCTCGAAGGCGCGGCTGCCTTAGTAGCTGGCCTCGCTGGAGATCTACTGGCCGGTCAGGTCCCGTTTCGCCGACCGATCCGTCTACTTGGGTTCAGCCTGTCGGGGTTGGAAGAAGCTGGCGCCGGCAAGGACGCGCAGCTCACGCTGTCCGACATCTGAGGGCGCTTACGCAGCGTATTTCTATGAAGCCGGGTGTCGGCAGGTTCTTCGGGGACTTGAACAGACTTGGCTCACCACCCAAGCTCCGAATTGGCGGCGCCTCGTTATGAGCTGAGTCCCACTGCCTCAGTGTGTAGGCTGGGAGGAACAGCAGGAGGTATGATGGGAACGGCTGACATCAAGAAGCGAACGAATGTCTCGATATCGGGGGCCTTGCTGGACAAGGCGCATGAGATGGGGCTGAATATCTCAAGCATAACGGAATCTGCTCTCGAGCAGGCGGTGCGCCGGGAGACGGCACGGCGCTGGCAGGAGGAGAATGCGGCAGCCATTTCCGAAAGATCGGACTGGATCGAGCGCATTGGCCTGCCGCTCGCTGATATCCAGGTCTTGCGCACCTGACTGATGTAATTCAGTGTCTACGAGATGCGCCGCGCTTTCCAGGAAGACGATCTTCATGTGTTGTCGCGAGTGATGTCAGTCTTTGGTGCGGAGATCTCGCTTTCGCTGTCCCACGAGTCGATCCAGGCATTCATCGCTTCGGCGGAGATAAATTTCCCCTGGTCTGCTTCTTCAATGGCAGAGTCGATGGCCGCGCGTTTGGCTGCCTTGGATTGCAGCATTGAGCGGATGGCACGCACCGCGAGCTGCGCAGGCGGACGGCCCTCGATCTCCGCCTCCTTCTCCAGTGATCTCCTCAATTCATCGTCGAGGCGAATCGAATACGATGTGGCGCCCATGTCGTATTCCTTTCGGTGCTGATGAACTACAATGTAATATACTATGAAGCCAAGGGTAAGGGATGCCCGATGAGCATCTCGTTAAACGAGGCTCTCGAAGATTTTTTTACGAATGCCGCGTTGGAACAGGTAAAGCTTTCTAAGCTGCCAGAGATGTCTTCAACACTTACCGTCAGGGGCTGGCACCTGCCGGGCCTTCTTCCTATTTGGCGGCAGTCATTCGAGTGGCGGGACGGAGACCAAGCAGTGGAACGGATGTGCTCGAAGGTGTAGCTTGGCAACATTAACGATCGCCCCGCCTACAAGATGACGCGCCAAGAGCTTGAAGATGAAGTTCGCCTCCTGCGGGCGGCGCTCGCGCGCGTCGGCGGCAGTGTCACTGCTTCGGACATCCTCCGCGACGAGCGGGATAAAGAATACCGGTATGAACCGAGCAACCTTGGCTCGCGCATCCGTAAGCGCTTCGCCGACCTCCATGATGAGAACGGCCATGAGCAGACCGGTCATGGCCGCGATCAAAGCGCCACCAGGGGTCGTCCAGCGAAAGCGCACTGCCCGGCGGATTGTCGCCAGGATGGTCACCTACATCAAGGCATTTGACGAACAACTTTGGTGCTGTCAGTGTTCAGCATGGCGATCAGGTTTGGATGCTATACCCGAGCGTTCTGGCGGCCCGCACCAGGTCCGGTCTCAGTGCGGTATGCTTCAAGGACCTGTCCACGAGCGGCGCGGTCGGCATTGCAGACCTACTTCTCTCGTTTAGTGCCAGCGACAGGCTGCTGCCGCCGGACATGGCGGAACGATACCGTAGCCCGTACAGCTTCGGATAGGCACCGTAGAAGTCCTGGCTCCATTCTTTCGTGATCGCCCGCGGCCCGCTGGACAGGCTGGCCGACGCTCCCGCCCGCGTCGTCCAATGACCAGTCAGGTCGAGAAGAGAGAGGTCGCGGATCGTCTGGAAGATCGTCAGACGGGGCTCGCCTGCTGTCAGGTCGATCGTCCTGGTGTCTTGGAAGACCTCGGCCAGTGCCGACATGAATGCATGCGGGTCCGCCGCCGCATCAATCGCATAGAGGATCGCCCTTGGCCCGCTTGTTGGCCGTCCGGCACCATCTGGCAGATGATGATCGAACCGGGAATTGGTTGGCCCGAAATCCCGAAAATGCGCAAACCCGGAGGCGTGTCTACTCCTGCCAAACCAGAGGCGCACGATATCCGATCCTGCGGGAAGGGCATGCACGGCAGGCGGGATGGCCGACAGGGACGGTACCCCCGGGGATCTTGGCAAATGGTCCATGAACAGGCGGCCGTCGGTCAGAGACCGCCGAGGATGCTCTCGATGATCGCCGGATCATGGCCCGCAACAAGCCAATCCCGAGGCGACGACCCATGAAGATCTTCGCGCGGCGTTCTGAAGAACCGATCCATGGCTTGAGCGGACACCGGACGTCCGGCAGCCAGAATAACGCGGCCGAGATGCGGGATCTCTCCGGTCTCCGTGAGCTGGATTGCCGGGATGAGCCAGCCTCTCCCGTGGGGGCGATGCATGGCCATCAGCGAACCGGCAGCGATACGCTGCCGCAGGCGGGCATCACTCACGCCCATGCGCCGGGCCGCCTCGGCAAGCGGAATGGCATCGGCCGTCACGAGGGCCTGTCGGGTCATACCTTCCAGGACAGGATCTGACTTGTAGAAGTCGGCGTCGGACATGGTGTCGGCCACATCGACCCCCACGCGCCCCAAGGCATCCCGCTCGGCTTTGCTCAGCGGCTCTTCTTCTCCTGCGACATCATGCGCCTGCTCAAGCATGCGGGCGGCGATGTGCAGCGCGGCCTCGGCCAGCGCTCTCTTCTCCTCACTCGCCAGAGCCTCGTCGATCAGGCTGAGATCTTTCCTGGTTCCGCTGGTCAGGGCGGTCTCGCCAGCCCTGGTAGAATGCGGGACAAGTGTCATGAACGGCATCGCCATCTCCTTGCGACAAGAAATACTCCGTTAGCTTCCGTAAGTCAAGCATCGTAAGCCTTCGTTAGCGCAGGAGTGCAATGGGCGCGTTCTGCCGGGCTCGGCTGCCCGATCTGGGCAGGGCCCTCTCGCAGAGAGCTCCGTGAAGATGGCGAAGCTCGTGGGGTAGCGAAGCCCGCGCTGATCGGCAGGGGCGCACCGCGGATCTCCTGTGCCGCCTCGACTTCCTGATCCTCGACGAACTGGGCTATCTGCCGTTCGCCCAGACGGGCGGCCAACTGCTGTTCCACCTCATCAGCCGCCTCTACGAACGCACCTCGATCATCGTAACAACGAACCTCGACTTCGGCGAATGGCCGACGGTCTTCGGCGACGCCAAGATGACAACGGCGCTCCTCGACCGCCTGACCCATCACTGTGACATCGTCGAGACCGGCAACGAGAGCTGGCGCTTCAAGACCCGGGAATGACCCAGACGCCGCTGGCCCGATCCGGTTGCGCTGTATGAAAGGCTACACCGCATCGGGCCAGCTGTCCGTGCAACCGCGAGGGGGTCATTTTTGGGCGCCGATAGGGGGTCAAGATTGCGTGCCGATTGACAAGGTAAAGCTTTCTAAGCTGCCAGAGATGTCTTCAACACTTACCGTCAGGGGCTGGGTTAATCCTCCCGTTTTTAACGGGACGAGGTCGTAGAACTTACGCAGCCATTTCCAGTTTCATTGCGGGTGTAATGAATTGGAATTCGGTGATTTTTTGGACGCTGTGACAATCTGGAATGTTGAAGAAGACCTCTTGATATTGCTCACTTTCTCAGCAGCGGCTCCCTGATAATGCCAAGAGCATGCTTTCATGGGCAACGGCTTGTGAGCGGTGGCGCGAGAAGAAAGCTCGAAGGGCTGTCATCTGAGGTAGCGTGTGCTACGCAACAACTTTTGACAATACTGCGATTTCACAGAGCCCCGGCAACGTATTGACAAGAAAGGAGATGTTTACTGACCCCTGCGCGGACACGCGAAAAACTATGCGCGCCGCGAAAAACTGTCCGCTCCCCTACAGCCGGTCAGAAATCAAGATTCTCGACGTTCAGCGCGTTCGAGCGGATGAAATCCCGGCGCGGTTCCACGACATCGCCCATCAGCTTGGTGAATATGTCGTCCGCCTCGGCCACGTCGTCGATCCGGACCTGCAACAGCGTGCGCGCCTCCGGATCCAGTGTCGTTTCCCAAAGCTGATCCGGATTCATTTCGCCCAGACCCTTGTAGCGCTGCAATGTCAGACCCTTTTCGCCTTCCTTCAGGATCGCGTCGAGCAGATCGAGAGGACCGTAGATCGCGATCTCACGGTCCTTGCGCACCAGATGCGCGGGCTGACGATAGATCTCCTGCAACGTCTCGGTATGTCCGCCCAGCCGCCGCGCCTCACCCGATCTCAGCACGGCGCCGTCCAGCGTACGCACCTCTTCGACACCGCGCAGCAGCCGTGCCAGCCTGATGCCGTGATCCTGGGTGATGCGCCCGCTCCAGCCCTTTTCGTATTCCTCGGCAATCAGATCCAGGCGCCCGGCCACCAGATCCGCGGTGCCCTGCAGATCGGCGTCCGCCTGGCCCGGCACGAAGGCCCCAGAAATCGCCGCCTGTTCGAGGATCCTGTGGGGGTAATGGGTGGGAAACGCCTCAAGGATCCGGCGCACGTTGCGCGCCCCTGCCACGACCCGCGCCAGATCTGCCCCGACGATCTCTTCGCCGGATTTCAGCCGCAGCATCGCGCCGTCCACGCCCATCTCGACCAGGTAATCCTCAAGCCCGGCCTGGTCTTTCAGATAGACCTCTGACTTGCCGCGCGCGACCTTGTAAAGCGGCGGCTGGGCGATGTAGAGAAATCCGCCGTCGATCAGCTGCGGCATCTGACGAAAGAAAAACGTCAGCAACAGCGTGCGGATATGCGCGCCGTCCACATCCGCATCGGTCATGATGATGATCTTGTGATAGCGCAGCTTGTCGATGTCGAACTCGTCGCGCCCGATCCCGGTGCCAAGGGCGGTGATCAGCGTCCCGATCTCCTGACTGCCCAGCATCCGGTCGAACCGCGCACGCTCCACGTTCAGGATCTTGCCGCGCAACGGCAGAACCGCCTGATTGAACCGCGCGCGCCCCTGCTTGGCACTGCCCCCGGCGCTGTCGCCTTCCACCAGAAACACCTCGCGCTGGGCGGGATCCTTGCTCTGGCAATCGGCCAGCTTGCCGGGCAGCGACGCGATGTCCAGCGCCGATTTCTTGCGCGTCATCTCGCGGGCCCTGCGCGCCGCCTCTCGGGCCAGCGCCGCCTCCACCACCTTGGTGATGATCTGGCGTGCAAGCTGCGGGTTTTCCTCGAACCACTCGGCGAGTTTTTCGTTGACCATCCCCTCGACCGCCGGGCGCACTTCGGAGCTGACCAGCTTGTCCTTGGTCTGGCTGGAAAACTTCGGGTCCGGCACCTTGACGGACAGGACGCAGGTCAGCCCCTCGCGGGCATCGTCGCCGGTGAAATTCACCTTTTCCTTCTTCGCGATCCCGCTGGACCCGGCATAGAGGTTCATCGTCCGCGTCAGCGCCCCGCGAAAGCCCGCAAGGTGCGATCCGCCGTCGCGCTGGGGAATGTTGTTGGTGAACGGCAGAACCATCTCGTTGTAGCTGTCGTTCCACCACATGGCGACCTCGACGCCGATGCCGTCCTTTTCGCCGGTCATGTAGATCGGCTCGGCCAGGATCGACGATTTCGACCGGTCGAGATACTTGACGAATTCCCTCACCCCGCCTTCGTAGAACAGTTCGGTGCGCAGCGGTTCGGTCGGACGCTCGTCCTCCAGGACGATCCGCACGCCCGAATTCAGGAACGCCAGTTCGCGCAACCGGTTCTCCAGGATCCGGAACACGTAATCCAGGTTCGAGAACGTCGTGGTGCTGGCCAGAAACCGCACCTCGGTGCCCTTGCGCCCGTTGGCGTCGCCCACGACCTCCAGATGCTTGACGGTATCGCCCCGCTCGAACCGGGCGTGATGCTCCTTGCCGTCCCGCCAGATCCGCAGGTCCAGCCAGTCCGACAGCGCATTCACCACCGACACGCCGACGCCGTGCAGACCGCCAGACACCTTGTAGGAATTCTGGTCGAACTTGCCCCCCGCATGCAGCTGGGTCATGATCACCTCGGCCGCGGATACGCCCTCTTCCCCGTGGATGCCGACAGGGATGCCACGGCCGTTGTCGCTCACCGAAACCGACCCGTCGGCATGGATCTTGACGTTCACCGCATCCGCATGCCCGGCCAATGCCTCGTCAATGCCGTTGTCCACGACCTCGTAGACCATGTGATGCAGCCCGGACCCGTCGTCGGTGTCGCCGATATACATCCCAGGCCGCTTGCGAACGGCGTCCAGACCCTTGAGAACCTTGATGGAATCGGCGCCGTATTCTTCGGGAATGCTGGGAATGTCCGACATGAGGTCCTGCTGTGTCTGGTGCCCCCGACTTATAGGGGTTTCACCCGCCGGTGTCACGCGCCTGACACAAGATTTGGTGGCCGGACAGCCGCCATCACAGAAGAAACTCCGTCCCGGCGAAACTCCGACCGCACTGCGGCGTTCGATCTGCGTCGGCGCGCACCCGCGTGCCAAGCCGGATACCCTCGAAGGATCACCATATGTCGTCCAAGACCATGCCCGATATCGCCGATCTGATGTCAGAGATCGACTTCTGCATGCTGCAGACCCACACCGATGGCAGCGCGATCGCCGCCCGTCCCATGAGCAACAACGGAGATGTCCGTTACGATGGCGACAGCCATTTTTTCACCTGGAACCACTCGCGCATGGTGCGCGATCTGCTGGCCGACGACCGCGCGACCCTGACGTTCCAGGGCAAGGGCGGCTTTTCGGGCCTGATGGGCGCACCGGGAGTGATGATCGCGGTGCAGGGGCGCGGCGCGGTCATCGACGACAAGGCGATGTTCGCCGCACACTGGAACCCGGATCTGGAGAGGTGGTTCCAGCAGGGGATCGATACGCCCGACATGGTGATGCTGCGCATCTCGGCGACCCGGATCGATTATTGGGACGGTGAGGAAAACGGCACGCTGCATCCATGACTTGGACCTGTCTCAGGACCCGGATCGCCGGGTACGGGTCGCCAGCGGCCATCGGGGTGCCATGACGTCGACAGGAGACCATGCAACGTCGATATCACCGGCCCCCAAGACGGTCATTCGATCCGAACCGCCGATTCCCCGTCCTCGTCCCTGACCCCGATGTACTGCGCCTTGTCTTCCAGGCCGCGAAACAGCTCACGGCCGGTTCCCGTCATCCAGGCCTGAGCGCTCAGGGCGCAGATCTCGTCGAAAAGATCGGCCCTGCGCGCCTCGTCAAGATGGGCCGCAATTTCGTCCAGCAACAGGATCGGCGCCGTGCCGGTGTCCTGCGCCAGCGCCCGGGCATTGGCCAGCACGACTGAGATCAGGATCGCCTTCTGCTCGCCGGTGGAACACTGCGCCGCGGCCATGCCCTTGTCCTCGTAGATCGCAC
>JBGTLJ010000073.1:0-5040 GCA_041744175.1 Oceaniglobus sp.
AGGCCGTCTTGCCCCCCTGCCCGATTGCGGCTTCACTGCCGGTCTGCGCATCTGTCCGCGCGCCGGAGCCGCGCGTGAGCGATCAGCCTGCCCTGCCGACCCCGCCGCCGATCAAGATGTCGCTGCGGCGCATGGCGTTGCGCATCGCGGGTCTGGCCCTGCTGATCTATGGCGTGCATCTGGGTCTGGATCTTGCCATGAACGGGGTGGACCGGCTTCCGCAGGCGGCACAGGGACCGATGCGCACCGCTCTGGTTCTGGCGATGCTGGTGCTTTACGCGGCCCTTGTGGCCATGCCGTTCGTGCCGGGGGTCGAAATCGGCGTTTCGCTGATGATTCTGCGGGGCAGCGACATCGCGCCTGCTGTCTACATTGCCACGCTCGGCGGTCTCACGCTGGCGTTCCTGGCCGGGCGATACCTGCCTGCGACTGTTTTGCAACGCCTTTTTCTCGACCTGCGGTTGCTTCGGGCTTGCGCGCTGCTGAAACAGATCGACGGTCTGTCGCGCGACCAGCGGCTTGCCATGCTGCGCCAGCGAATACCCGGACGGCTGGGCGGCATCGCCGTACGGTTTCGTCATGTCAGCCTTGCCATCCTGCTGAATACGCCGGGAAATACGGTGCTGGGCGGCGGTGGCGGGATTTGCCTGGTCGCGGGGCTGAGCGGGCTTTTCGGCCTGCGTGCAATGGTGCTGACGATTGCCCTGGCGGTCCTGCCGGTGCCTTTTTCGGTGTGGCTCTACGGCACGGCGGTTCTTCAGGGTGCACAACTATCCCCCTAAGCCTCTTGTCCATGACGCTTTTTCTAGCATCGCGAAAGTTCCCTTAAAATGCAGAAAAAAAGCAAGGTTAACAGTTCATTTAGACTGGACCCTTATAGGTGCCTCGGGTATTAAGGCTGCAGGGTAAATATTAACTTGGGGGCGCACATGCGTATTCTGACAACCACTCTATTGGCCACGTTCCTCGCCACAGGCGCGAACGCGGCAACAGTCCTTATCGATGATTTCAACGAAGATCAGCTCGTTCAGGACACAAGCGGAACTTCTTCAAGCCAGATCGCGGCCGACGTGCCCGGTGGCTTCCGGGACCTTCAGGCGGTGTCTGACTCGGGCGAGTTCACTTCGACAGAAGTCCGGGTCGCCAACGGGACTCTTGGTTTCTCGAACATTTCCGGTGTGTCCGGCACGGGCTTCCTGACCTATGACGGCAACGATGATCCTACCACGGTCGACACCAGCGGTCTTGGCGGGTTCGACCTTACCTTCGGCGGTCTGGGCACCGGGTTCGTCTACGACGTGATCTCGGCCGATGCGCAGCTTCTGCTGACCATCAACGCCTGGGATCTTACCGGTGGGTTCTCCACGTTCTCGTTGACGTTGCCGGCGGATTTCGCTGGCACATTCAGCGGTATGTTCTCCGAGTTCTCGGGCGATGCGAACTTGTCCAACCTCGGCGCGCTTCAGTTCGTCGCCGGTGGCAACGGCGTTGTCGATCTCGACGCCCGCCTGAACTCCATCGGCGTCTCGCTGGTGCCGGTTCCGGCCGCCGGTCTTCTGCTTGGCGGCGCCCTGATGGGTGGCGCAGCGATTGCCCGTCGTCGCCGCAAGGCCGCGACCGCCTGAACCGTCCGCGGATCAGACTGACATCACAACAGCGGCGGTGCCTTAGGGCGCCGCCGTTTTCCGTTGTGGCGCGCCTGGCGTTGCCCCATGACAGTCACACGGCACCAGCAAGGACAGATCATGGCCATGGATCCCCTCGTCATCTTTACGCCGTCGGGCAAGCGCGGACGGTTTCCTGCGGGCACGCCGGTCCTCAGTGCCGCGCGCCAGCTTGGGGTCGATCTGGATTCGGTGTGCGGCGGGCGCGGCATCTGTTCCAAATGTCAGATTTCACCGGGGTACGGGCAATTTCCCAAGCATGGCGTGACCGTGCAAGAGGGGGCGCTGTCGGACTGGAACAGTGTAGAAGAGCGCTATCGTTCCAAACGCGGGATGATCGACGGTCGGCGACTGGGCTGTCAGGCCAAGGTGCAGGGCGACGTGGTGATCGACGTGCCGCGCGAATCTCAGGTGCACAAGCAGGTTGTGCGCAAGGAAGTCACGGCGCGCGAGATCCGCATGGATCCGGCGACGCGGCTGTATCTGGTCGAGGTCGCAGAGCCCGACATGCACGAACCGTCCGGCGATCTGGAACGGCTGTCCACCGCCCTGCAAGAGCAGTGGAACACCGGCCCCGTCACAGCCCCCCTGTCGGTTCTGCGCAAGCTGCAGCCGACCCTGCGCAAGGGCAACTGGCAGGTCACGGTGGCCGTGCATCACGGCCATGCCGATGCCACGGCGCGGATCGCCGACATCTGGCCCGGATATTATGAGGGGTCGATCTATGGGCTGGCCGTCGATCTGGGGTCGACCACCATCGCCGCGCATCTGTGCGATCTGCGCACCGGGGCGGTGATGGGGGCGGCGGGGCTGATGAACCCGCAGATCCGGTTCGGCGAGGATCTGATGAGCCGGGTCAGCTATGTGATGATGAACCCCGGTGGCGACGTCGAAATGACACGCGTGGTACGTCAGGCGATCAACGCGCTGGCGGTGGAGATCACTCTCGAAGCAGGGGTGGACAGCGCGCTGATCCATGAGGCGGTGATCGTCTGCAACCCGGTCATGCACCATTTGTTGATGGGGATCGATCCGGTGGAACTGGGTCAGGCGCCGTTCGCTCTGGCCACGTCCGATTCCCTGTCGCTCGATGCGTCAGAGCTGGATCTGGGGGCGCTGAACCGCACCGCACGGGTCTATGTGCTGCCCTGCATCGCGGGCCATGTTGGGGCCGATTGCGCCGCCGTCGCGCTGAGCGAGGCGCCGGGCCAGCAGGACGATCTGACGCTGATCGTAGATGTGGGCACCAACGCCGAGATCCTGCTGGGCAACCGCGACCAGGTGCTGGCCTGTTCGTCGCCCACCGGCCCCGCGTTTGAGGGCGCGCAGATTTCCAGCGGCCAGCGCGCCGCGCCGGGCGCCATCGAACGGGTCGAGATCGACCCGGTCACCAAGGTGCCCCGGTTCCGGGTGATTGGCAGCGATCTGTGGTCCGATCAGGACGGGTTCGAGGCAGCCATCGAAGCCAGCGGCATCACCGGCATCTGCGGATCGGGAATCATCGAGGCGGTGGCCGAGATGCGCATGGCGGGGCTTGTGGATGCATCCGGGCTGATCGGATCGGTGGCGCAGACGGGCAGCGACCGGATGGTGTCCGAGGGGCGCACCCATTCCTATATCCTGCACGATTCCAGTGCGACGGGCGGCCCGCGCATCGCCGTGACCCAAGGCGATATCCGCGCGATCCAGCTGGCGAAGTCCGCGCTGTATGCGGGCGCACGGTTGCTGATGGACGAATTCGGCGTCGACCGGGTGGAACGGGTTGTGCTGGCCGGCGCGTTCGGTGCCCATATCAGCCCCCGTCACGCAATGGTTCTGGGGATGATCCCCGATGCGCCGCTGGATCATGTGCGCAGTGCGGGCAACGCCGCGGGAACGGGGGCGCGCATCGCATTGCTGAACCGCGCCGCGCGGACCGAGATCGAGGCGACAGTAAAGCGGATTACCAAAGTGGAAACCGCCATCGCGCCACGGTTCCAGGAGCATTTCGTCGCCGCCAACGCCTTGCCCCATGCAACCGATCCGTTCCCCGAACTGTCGGCCATTGTCACCCTGCCCAACGTGTCGTTCAACACCGGCGGCGAAGGTGCCGAGGGCCGCCGCCGCCGCCGCCGCCGCGCCTGAGCAAAAATTGCCGGCATCTGCCCTCTTGCCCAAAGCCCGGGAAAAGCCTATCTTAATGGGTGACGGGGAAACCCGGATATGGTGATAAACGCGCAGGTAATAAGCGGATTGGACCCGGGGGCGGTACCCGGCGGCTCCACCAGACATCCCTTATTGGGGGACCATGGGGCCGAAACAGGATCGACAAACGTCTAAAGCTGTTTGCTTTCACTCGGTGAGCTACCACCGATATCGGTGCATCATAGTATAGTTGCCAATAACAACCATGCTCCGGTCGCGGTCGCAGCGTAAGCTGTCGCCAAGATCGAATCTTAAGCCCTTGCGCCTAGCAGCGTAAGGCGGGGTTCGCAGGCACCTGGCAACAGAAGCCTGCACTTTATCCCCATTGTTTCCGTTCATGCAGGCAATTGGCCGGTCGGACTAATTTTAGGAAGTATCTTCAGCATATTTCAATTTGGGGTTGTTAGGTCGAGGCGGAACATCATCTCCGGGGCGATTATGACAAACGCAGATATCATGCAGGATTTTCTTAACCGGGTCTGGCTCGACGGCGACATGAGCGCCATCGACGAAACCTTTGCGCCCGATGCCGGCGCAGAAGGCGTGCTGCCTGACATGAAGCTGACGCCGGAAGACTTCAAGACGATGGTGATGGCACTGCTGAACCTTGTCGCGATGCCCGAGATCAGCATCGTCAAGATGCTGAGCGACGACGACTGGGTTGCCGTGATGATCCGGGTGCGCGCGGAATCGCAGATCAATACCGCCGTGATTACCGCAACCGGCCAGATCTTGGCCCGGTTCGAGGACGGCAAGATCATCGAGGTCTACAATCACTTCGATTTCCTGGGGCTGTTCCAGCAGCTTGGCCTGATTCCCCATGAGGCGGTGACCCTGTGCCTTTCGGGAGAACCGCTGGGCTGATCTGCCGCTCCCACATGGGCCGAGGGGCGCAACGACGCGCCCGACGATGGGGGCGCCGCGCTATGACGGGTTGAACAGGGGGCGGCGGACGGATTAGCGTCTTGCCACGGGGTTCCGCGACCGCCCCAAGGCTCGCGCCCACGGCTCGCATCCACAACGGCAACCACAGCGCTGCTGGACCGGACGGGACCCAAGCGATGCACCCCGCCATGGGCAATACCCCAGCCGATCCGCAACGCGACTCGCCTGCTCGACCGCCAATGCGGGCCTGCGCGGCACTTTGGCGGACGCTGCACCGCGACAGGCCGACAAGCTGCGGCCATAAGCC
>JBGTLJ010000074.1:0-3850 GCA_041744175.1 Oceaniglobus sp.
GATGCGCACCGGCCAGTAGCGGATCACCGCCGCCAGCACACCGCCAGCGTCCCGCGCGCACAGGCACAGATCGGCAATCGGGGCGACCCCGTCGCGCAGCCGGTACGATGAGAGCGCCTCGCGCCCGGGCGCGAAACAGAGATCGTAAAGCGCCTCGACCTCCCAGCGGGCGTCCGGCGTCTCTTGCTCTAGCCGGATCAAACGCGCCCTCCGAACCCACTGGAATCGCAAGTATCATGGGGCTAGAACGGGTTCAAACGACAATGCCGGAAGGACCCGCATGTTCTATAGACCAGAGGAAGGCCACGGCCTGCCCCACAACCCGTTCAACGCCATCGTGACACCCCGGCCCATCGGCTGGATCTCTTCCCGGGGCACCGACGGGCAGGACAACCTCGCGCCCTATTCGTTCTTCAACGCGGTCGCCTATGTGCCGCCGCAGGTGATGTTCTCCTCCACCTCGGCCAAACCGGACCGGGGCGACACCAAGGACAGCGTCGCCAACATCCGCGACACCGGCGTGTTCTGCGTCAACATCGTGGAATACGCCATGCGCGGGCCGATGAACGTGACCTCCGGTCCTTGGGACCGCGACACCGACGAATTCACTCGCGCCGGGATCGACCGCGCAGAGTGCGATACCGTGGCCTGCGCCCGGGTCGCCGCCGCCCCGGCCAATCTCGAATGCAGGCTTACCCGGATCGTGCAACTTCCCGGTGCCGCGAACTTCGCCGTCTTCGGCGAGGTGACAGGCGTGCACATGCGCGACGATTGCTTGAGGGACGGGATGTTCGACGTCACCACGTTCCAGCCCCTCGCACGGCTGGGATACAAGGACTACACACGGGTCGATGAAGTGTTCAGCCTGGACCGCCCGGAAGCGTGACAGAAGACTCCGCGTCTGGCATGATCCGGATGAGGACAATCCAAGGGTGCAGCACCATGAAAACCGATGATCCCGCGTTCGCTCCGATCCACTCTGCCGCCGGCAGCGGAACCGTCAACGAGGCGTTCGGCCTGCGCCGGGTGTTCCGGGTAACGGCCGAGCAGACCGGCGGCGCTTTCGCGATCTTCGAGGAAAACATCCCCGAAGGTGTCGGCCCGCCTTTACACGTCCACCATAAGGAGATCGAAACGTTTGTCGTGTTGGAGGGCACCGTAAGGTTCCGGGTGGGCGACGACGAGATCCTGGCAGGCGCCTTCGATATTGTCACCATCCCGGCCGGGCTGCCGCATACATTTCAGGGCAAGGGTCCGGGCCTGTCGCGTGCGATGGTACATTTGGCCCCGGGCCATGCCGGGGGGTTTTTTGCGGCAGTGTCCTCGGCGGGCCTGACGCCGCCCGGCGACATGTCGCAGATCGCGGCGCTTGCGGCCGACTACAATCTGGAGTTTGTCGGGCCGCCCCTGGACTAGACACGAAATCGCTGCCGGGAAACGGCCTTTCATTTTCAGGCAAACGCAAGCGATTCTCTGACCGGCTCAGTGCCCGCCGCTCAGCTGACCGGTGCGCACGCCGTAATCGGTGGCGATCTGGTAGTCTGGGTCGTCGTCGCTGTCGACAACCAGCTGCCCGGCCTTTTTCAGCAGGTAGTGACAGTCGTGGCTCAGATGGCGCAGCTGCAGCTTCTTGCCCGCACCCTCATAGCGCGCCGCCATCGTTTCGATCGCCGTCAGCGCCGACTGGTCCGCCACCCGGCTGTCGGCGAAATCAACGATCACGGTTGCCGGGTCACCCTCGGGCGCGAACAGTTCGGTGAATCCGTCCACCGAACCGAAGAACAGCGGCCCCTGCACCCGGTAGACCTTGGACCCATCGTCATCGACATGGATGTGGGCATGGATCCGCGTCGCGTTTTGCCAGGCATAGGCCAGAGCCGACACGATCACCCCCACCACCACCGGCGTGGCCAGATCGGACATCACCGTGACCGCCGTCACCAGCAAGATCACGAAGGCATCGGTCAGCGGCACCTTGCGCAGGATCATCAACGACGACCACGCGAAGGTGCCGATCACCACCATGAACATCACGCCCACCAGCGCCGCCAGCGGAATGATCTCGATCACCGGGCTGGCCACCACGATGAACGCCAGAAGGAACAGCGCCGCCGCGACCCCCGCAACCCGTGTCCGTCCGCCTGATTTCACGTTCATCATCGACTGCCCGATCATCGCGCAGCCCCCCATGCCGCCAAAGAACCCGGTCACGGTATTGGCGATCCCCTGAGCCACGCATTCCTGCGATGCACCGCCCCGCCTGTTCGTGATCTCGCCCACGAGGTTCTGCGTCAGCAGGCTCTCGATCAGGCCGATGGCAGCCAGGATCAGCGCATAGGGCAGGATGATCTGGACCGTCTCGAGGGTCAGCGGCACGGTCGGGATGTGGAACGCGGGCAGCCCGCCCTCGATGTCGGCCAGATCGCCGACCCGGGGCACGTCGATCCCGAACACGATGACGATACCCGCCACGATCCCGATCCCGGCCAACGGGGCCGGCGCCGCATTTGTGATCTTCGGCATGACCCAGACGATCGCCATGGTCAGCGCCACCAGCGCCAGCATCATCGCCAGCGGCAGGCCAGACATCCATTCGCCCCCGGACATCCCGTGCCCCGATATCTCTGCCGTGCCGGGCACCTTGAACTGGGTCATCTGGGCCAGGAAAATCACGATGGCGAGCCCGTTCACGAACCCCGGCATCACCGGATGCGGCATCAGGCGGATGAACTTGCCCCATCTCATCACACCGCAAAAGATCTGGATCAGCCCCATCAGGACCACGGTCGCCAGCAGGTATTCCAGACCGTGCTGCGCCAACAGTGATACCATCACCACGGCCAGAGCACCCGTCGCGCCTGAAATCATCCCCGGCTACCCGCCGATCAGCGCGGTAATCAGCCCGACGATGAATGCCGCGTAAAGTCCAACCAGCGGATGCACTCCGGCGACAAAAGCGAAAGCCACCGCCTTGGGCACCAGCGCAAGAGCCACGGTCAATCCCGACAGAACCTCAACTTTGAGGCGACCGGGCGACAGATCCACCGTCTGGTTGCGACATTCGAACGCCTCGCCGAATGCTGCCAACAGTGTTCGCGCTAAGGCTGTACCTCCGTCGTCAGGTCGGAAATTCTTGTTGATGCGCCAAAGTCTACCAAGGTGCGCCCAGAATGGCACGGTCTGGTTTCGTTTGCGGCGCACCCGATATCACAGGCACGGAAAGGAACCGCAACTCTTGCCATTTCTCTGCAATCTGGATCAGTATCCGGCGCGATCCGCCTCTGCCGGGGCGCGCGTTTCAAACCGACGGGGACGACAGACGTGACACAGACCATGCTGGGCATCATCGGCGGCTCGGGCCTTTATGATATCGAAGGTTTGGAAAACCCGACCTGGACAGACGTGACCGGGCCCTGGGGTGCGCCCTCCGACCAGATCCTGACCGGCACGCTCGACGGGGTGGCGATGGCGTTCCTGCCCCGCCACGGCCGCGGCCATGTCCATTCGCCCACCACCGTCCCCTACCGCGCAAATATCGACGCGCTGAAACGCCTGGGCGTGAGCGATGTCATTTCCGTATCGGCCTGCGGCAGCTTTCGCGAAGACATGGCACCCGGCGATTTCGTCATCGTGGACCAGTTCATCGACCGCACCTTCGCGCGCGAAAAATCCTTTTTCGGGACCGGCTGCGTGGCCCATGTCAGCGTCGCGCACCCGACCTGCCCCCGCCTCACCGCCGCCTGCTTTGCGGCCGCACAGGCGCAGGGCGTGACCGTCCACGACGGCGGCACCTACCTCGCCATGGAAGGCCCGCAGTTCTCCTCCACGGCGGAAAGTAAACTCTATCGCC
>JBGTLJ010000075.1:0-3217 GCA_041744175.1 Oceaniglobus sp.
GCGCTGGTGGCCGAATGCTGCGTGCTTGCCACGCAGGTGCGCGCGATCCGCGACGCCGATCACGTGTTCCTCAACGACGGCGTCTACGGCGGGCTGGCCGAACTGCTGCTGATCGGAAACATCGATCGCACAGAGGTGCGCGCGCCCGATGGACACCGCCGCACAGGCCCGCGCACCGGGCGTGTGGTGTTCGGGCCGACCTGCGATTCGGTCGACCGGCTGCCCGGCGAACTGCCGCTGCCCTGCGATCTGGACGAGGGCGACTATGTCATCTTTCACGGCATGGGCGCCTATTCCACCGCCACTGTGACGCGGTTCAACGGGTTCGGCGATCTGCGCATCGCCACGGTGATCGGCCTGCACGGCTGATTTGGCGCAGCGGTGGGGCTGGACACCGCCCCGCCCCCCGCTAGTGTCCTGCGCAACCCAACGCGCAGGAGAACCGCCATGGACAGCTTCGGAAAATCGCAACCCACCGCCCGTGTCGAGGATGTCCGCTTTCTGACCGGCGCGGGGCGCTATGTGGACGACATCGCCCCTGAAAACGCGCTGTTCGGCCATGTGTTCCGCTCTGCCGTCGCCCATGCCGACATCGTGTCGCTGAACGCGGATGCCGCGCGCGCGGCACCGGGCGTGCACATGGTCCTGCTGGCCGAGGATGTCCGCGCCATGGGGATCGACACCGGCATGGCGGCATCGCTGGTTGCCAACCGCGACGGCACCAAGGGCGCCGCCCCCGCGCGTCCGTTCCTGGCCGAAGGGCGCGTGCGCTTCGTCGGCGAACCTGTCGCCTTCGTCGTCGCCGAAACCCTGGCCCAGGCCCGCGATGCGGCCGAACTGATCGACTTCGACTATGCCGACCTGCCGGTCAAGACCGACCCGACCCCGGGCGGCAGCACGATCCATGCAGAGGCGACCGACAACGTCGCCTTCGACTACGGTCTCGGCGACGAGGCGGCGACGCAAAAGGCGTTCGACGCCGCCGCCCGTACGGTCAGCCTGACCATGGACGACAACCGCGTGATCGCCAATTCCATGGAGCCGCGCGGCGCCTACGCCGAATGGGAAAACGACCGCCTGCACGTCTGCTACAACGGTCAGGGGGTGTGGGGGCTGAAGGGTGATCTGGTCTCCGCCTTCGGGCTCGATCCCGCACAGGTTCGCGTCACGACCCCCGATGTCGGCGGCGGATTCGGCATGAAGGGATTCACCTATCCCGAACACCTGATGGTCGCCGTTGCGGCGAAATCGCTGGGCCGACCGGTGCGCTGGATGTCCGAGCGGACAGAGGCGATGCTCAGCGACAATGCCGGACGCGATCTGGTGTCGGTGGCCGAACTGGCCTTCGACGCCGACCACAAGATCACCGCCTACCGCATCAAGTCCCTCTGCAACATGGGCGCCTACAATTCGACCTATGCGCAGTTCATCCAGACAGAGCTTTTTGCGAAGGTGCTGATGGGCACCTATGACGTCCAGACCACATGGATGCACGCCATCGGGATCTATACCAACACCACCCAGGTCGATGCCTATCGCGGCGCCGGACGGCCAGAGGCGATCTTTGCTTTGGAACGGGTGATGGACCACGCCGCCCGCACGCTGGGGGTCGATCCGTGGGACCTTCGGCGCCGCAACTTCATCCCCGCCGACGCGTTCCCCTACACCAGCGCCACCGGCGAAACCTACGACGTGGGCGATTTCCACCGCGTCCTGGCCTCCGCGGAGAGGCATTCCGACAAGGCGGGCTTTGCCGGGCGCCGCACCGCGTCAGAGGCAAAGGGCCGGCTGCGCGGTCAGGGCCTGTGCTATTACATCGAATCGATCCTCGGCGATCCGTCGGAAACGGCCACGGTCGAATTCCAGGACGACGGCAGCGTGCTGATCTTTGTCGGCACCCAGTCCAACGGCCAAGGCCATGAAACGGTCTATGCCAAGTTCCTGTCGGACCAGACCGGCATCCCGATGGACGCGATCAGCGTCATCCAGGGCGACAGCGACCGCATTGCAAAGGGCGGCGGCACCGGCGGATCTCGCTCTGTCACGGTGCAGAACAACGCCACGCTGGGCACGGTAAAGAAGATCGTCGCCGAGTTTTCCGCCTTTCTCGCCGAGGACCTCGGTGTCGATCAGGACACCGTCAGCTTCGATGACGAACGCTTTCGCGTCAGCGGGCGCAACGAGGCGCCAAGCATGCTGGAAGTCGCGGCCATGGCGCGCGAGCGGGGCCGCAGCGATCTTCTGCGCCAGACCCAGACCGAAACGCTGCCCGCCCGCTCGTTCCCCAACGGCGCCCATGTGGCCGAGGTAGAGATCGACCCCGACACCGGCATCGTGCGCGTCGAAAAGTACACCGTCGTCGACGATTTCGGCAACATGATCAACCCGATGCTCGCCGAAGGTCAGGTGCATGGCGGGGTCGCACAGGGGCTGGGGCAGGCAATCATCGAACGCGTCGCCTATTCGGCAGAGGGCCAGCTTCTGACCGCCACCTTCATGGACTACGGAATGCCCCGCGCCGACGATCTGCCGATGATCGCCTTTTCGACCGAACCGGTGCCGTCGACCGCCAACATCATGGGCATGAAAGGCTGCGGAGAGGCGGGAACCGTCGGCGCGCTGGCGGCCGTGTCCAACGCCGTGCTCGATGCGGTGTGGGATCGCGGCATCCGCCAGATCGACATGCCGTTCACCCCGATGCGGGTCTGGTCGGTGCTGAACGAAACGCAGGCCGCGTCGATCGCCGCCGAATAGCGCCCAAGGTCGCGCGACGTTCACCGCTCTTCAACGGTGCGCGTGGATAATGACGCCGCGATGACGCGCACTCCGGCAAGGATGTAGCTTGGTCTCGTCCCAACCGGGGTGCAGAAGTGACAGATTTCAGGGACAGCGCCGCGCCGCCCCGCATCCGCCAGTCCGCCTGGCGCGAACGGCGCGGCCCGGTGACACACGTCACCCTGCTCGACGGGACCATGTCGTCACTGGAACCCGGCTGCGAAACCAATGTCGGCCTGATCTACAAGCTGCTGTGCGAACTCGGGCCGCGCGCCGATCTCTCGGTGCGCTATGAGCCGGGGATCCAGTGGGAAAACTGGCGCCATGTGCGAAATGTCATCATCGGCAGGGGTCTGAATTCGCAGATCCAGAAGGCCTACGGCTCCATCGCCTCGCGCTACCGCCAGGGCGACCGGATCTTCCTGTTCGGCTATTCGCGCGG
>JBGTLJ010000076.1:0-8124 GCA_041744175.1 Oceaniglobus sp.
CGCCGGTCGCGGTCCCGGCGACGGGGCGGGCCAGTGGCGCCTACGCCAGATGGCCGGTGTCGTGACCGATGCGCGGATTGAGCCTGACCTTTTTTTTGGGGCCAGGGCCGCCGGATACGCGATATCCTCTGACAGCTCGACAGCCGGATGGATCGCGCGTGTGATCCGGACGCTGTGCGGCCGGCCCACACGTCGCACCGGCGCTGTGACCATGGGTTTGTGATATGTGTGATGCCACCACCCCCGGTCGCGGTCGTGCGCAAGGTGGACGTGCATGTGCACGAGCGGACCTTTCCTGCCGTCGTTCAGGATGACGATCGCTTTCAGCGGACAGGATTGCGCCCCCTGACCGGTCTGGGAAGGTGTCTCGATCAATGCGGTCCGGGCCAGCATTGCCGCCGGTCGGTCGAAGTGGCGATGGGCACAACGGCCATGCTGTGCTCGTCTCATGTTGGGTTCTGCGGGATACCCGCAGGCAAGCCAGAGGATTGAACCGGTCCGGAGCGTTTGCCATTGCGGGATATGGAATCATGCGGGAAGTTTCGCTCAGGATCTTTGATGGGTTGTGCAGCGATGGTCTGGACAAAGGAATCCCGAAAACCAAGTTACGCAACGCCGATCTGGCGGTGCAGTGATCTCCGCAAATGCGGGCGTCAACGTTTGAGCTTTGGACATGACCTGCGTCGATCGGGCACTCGTGAGCCTGTCATCCGTCGAGCCTGCCATTCCACGCCGCAGCACAGCGACGCCTTCGCCCCGGTTGCCGAATCCCGGAGAACAGATGTCATGCTCGGTCCCGCAACTGGACACGGGACCCACCATGACAATCGCTTTCTCCAACGACGCCAAGCGGTGAGACTAAAATGCCGCAAACTTCTGACCGCTCGAGGGGTTTTCCTCGCCGCAATATTGCAACCGCATGCGTTCCGGGCGGGCTGCCGGGGCGGACGTGGTTTTCAAAGCCAACGTCGTTGTGGTAGTCGGCATGAAAATGCAGGAGAACGTCACCGAAGGGGCGAACATCGAGGTCGTCCGGATCGGCGAGATCTGTTTTGCAAAGCGCGGACGAAACGTCTGTCCGACCGACCGTACCCCCCTGCGTTTACATGACAAGTCAGGAAGAACATGTGCCGAGTCCTTGCCTACATCGGGCCTGAAATACCGCTCTCGAGCCTGCTTCTGGAGCCAGAGAACAGCCTGATCAACCAGAGCCTAGATCCCGAGCTTCATCCGCACCTTCAGTTGGCGGGCTGGGGATTCGGAGCCTGGAGCGAACATCTTCTAAAGCCGGAAGAGCCATTTCTCTACCACAGACCCAAGGCGGCTTTCTATGACGACAATGCCACGGGAATCATTCCGAGCCTTCAGGGCAGCACCCTGCTGGCGCATGTGAGGGCATCCGGCTATGATTCCGGCGTGGTCCAGACCGATGAGAATTGCCATCCGTTTTCTTTCGACGGGGCACCCTGGATCATTGCCCAGAACGGTGCCCTGCCGAACTGGCGGATCCTGCAAAGAGAACTGCTGACGCAATGTGAGGATCGGTACCTCAAGCAGATGCGGGGCACCACCGACACGGAATTCCTTTTTGTTCTGCTCCTTTCGCTGCTGAAGGGCGACAGCGACGCGGACATCAAGGACGGGTTCGAGAGGCTTCTGGAGGTCATTCTTCAGGCTATGAAAAAGCTCGACCTGGCGGCGCTGACCAAGCTGAAGATCGCCCTGGTTGCACCGAACCGGATCATCGGGGTCAATTACGGCTGCGGACACAATGGAGAGACGGATATTGTCGGCGACTGGAAATCGCTGCGACCATCCGCGCCCGGAAAGGACGACATGGCACTCTCCATGCTGCTGGAACCGATGTACGTTCTCACAGGGACGAATTTTTTGGATCATGCGAAATCCTACAAGGTCGATGCCTGCCCGGAGGATGAGGCGACATCCGCCATCTTCGCGTCCGAGCCCCTGACCGAAGATGGCGACGAGTGGCTGAACATCGAGTTCGGGGAGATGGTGGCGCTCGAGAGGAAGGGCGGGAAGATTTCGAAAAGGGTGAGCAAGCTGAACGTGTAGATGTGCGCTCCGCGGGTCCAAGCCGACACCCCCAAGTACAGGACAATGGCCGATGGCTGATCGCTACCTGACCTTCAAGGATCTTGACGCCGATACGCTGTCGGAGATCGACTATCGCATCCGCAGCGAGGATCGCGGCTCATCCGTGGTGATCCTGGCACCGCACGGCGGCACCATAGAGCCCGGAACATCGGAAATCGCCGAGGCGGTCGCGGGGACCGATTTCTCATTCTACGCCTTCGAGGCGGTGAAGGACGGCGCGCATGGCGACTTTCACATCACCTCGCACCGCTTCGACGAACCGGGGGCGCTCGACCTTGTCGGCAGGGCGTCTGTCGCAATTGCAGTCCATGGTCGCAAGGACGATGGAACCGACACGGTCTGGCTGGGCGGTCGCGCGACCGTGTTGCGCGATGCAGTCGGCGCATCGCTGCGCGACGCCGGTTTCGGGGCGGAACCCAACAAGACGCTACCGGGCATCCACGAGACCAACATCTGCAACCGGACGCGCTCCGGGACAGGCGTGCAACTCGAGCTTTCCAGATCGCTGCGTCGCCGGATGATGACAGAGCAAGATCTTCTCGGTAATTTCTGCCTGGCCATCCGGCACGCCCTTGGGCCTGCGTCCGAAAACTGAAAGACTAACCGCCACAGGCTGCGATGCGAGCGCTATCGGAGCGCGACCATGATCCGGCGCTTCGCCAGTCTCGGAACGCTCAGGCCGGGTTCTCTTGCGTCTCTGGACCGTCCGCGCGCTTTTGGTCTGTCTGCGTGAGGTCATAGAGGACCGGCGTGAGAAACAGCGTCAGGATGGAGGCGATGAGAAATCCGCCGATGATGACGATGCCGATCGAGAACCGGCTTTCGGCGCCCGCACCCGACGACAGCACCAGCGGCACGGCCCCCAGAACGGTCGACAGTACGGTCATCAGGATCGGCCGCAATCGCACGGCAGATGCCTCGATCACGGCGTCCCGGACCGATGCGCCATCCTCGCGAAGCTGATTGGCGAATTCCACGATCAGGATTCCGTTCTTGGCCATCAGCCCGATCAGCAGCACCATGCCGACCTGAGAATAGACATTGATCGTGGAGCCTGTCGCGAAAATCGTCAGCAGCGCGCCGGTGATCGCCAGCGGCACCGACAACAGGATCACGACGGGCTGCACGAAACTTTCGAACTGCGCGGCAAGCACGAGAAATACCACGAGAAGGGCCAGCCCGAACGTCACGAACAGACCGTTGCTTGTGTCCTGAAACTCTTTCGCCTGGCCGGTGTAGCTCAGTCGCAGACCGTCGGGCAGTTGATCGGCGGCGGCTTCAACGGCTTCGATCGCCGCGCCGAGATCGACGCCCTCGGCAAGGCCTGCCGAGATCTCGACCGAAGGCTGGCGATCGAACCGGTTGTAGGCGCGCACCGACGCCCGGCGCTCGACCTCGACAAGGCCGTCGAGCGGAACGAGATCGCCGCTCGAGGTGCGGACGTTCAGGCCGGTCAGATCGTCGGGCGAGGTGCGGTCTTCGGCCCGGGCCTGAAGGATGACCTGGTATTGCCGGTCGCGATCTATGAATTCGGTCACGTCGCGCGAAGCGAACAACGTCTGCACCGTTGCGGAGATCGTGCGCGCGTCGATCCCGAGCGCACGCGCACGGTCGCGGTTGACCGTGATGTCGTATCCGGGTGTGTTGACCTCATAGTCGCGGCGCACATCCGTGATCCTGGCATCGCCACGCAGCAATTCGACAAGATCTGCGGACCATGTCGCCGCCTGGTCGAAACTGGGCGCGTTGACGACGACATCGAGAGCGGTCGAGCCGCCCGACCCAAGCCCCGAGGGCGCAAAGGCGCGGATGTCCGCCAGGGTGATCCGCGAAAATTCGGGACGCAACTCGGACAGGACCTCGCGCGGGCTGATCTCGCGGTCGGCCCAGGGTGCCATGACGGCGACAACAAATGCGCGCTGCGGTTCGCCGTACTGGCCGACGATGCTGATCAGATCGGTCACCGTGCCGTCTTCGACATAGGGTTGCAACAGCTTCTCGACCTGCGTCACCGCCGCATCTGTATAGTCGAGACTGGCACCCGCCGGGCTGTTGATGCTGGCGAAAAAGACCTTGCGATCCTCTTCGGGGGTAAGCGCGCTGGGCAGGTTGGCGTAGAGCGACCAGGACGCGCCGGACAGCAGGGCGGCGATGGCCAGCACAACCAGAGGCATCCCGAGCGCGAAACCCAGCAGGCGGCGATAGCCCGCCGTCACCTTTTCCGTCGCGCCGCCGATGATGCGGCCAAGCCAGCCCGTCTGTTTCCCGGTCTTCAGAAGGCGTGCCGCCAGCACCGGACAGAGCGACAGAGCGACGAAGGTCGACACGACGACCGCAATCGCCAGCGTCAGGCCGAATTCGGAGAACAGCCGCCCGACCTCGCCACGCAGAAACGAAAGCGGGACAAAGACCGCGATCAGCGTCGCGGAGGTCGCGATCACCGCGAACTGAACCTGTCGCGTGCCGTTGCTCGCCGCTTCTTTTGGATCTTCGCCCCGTTCCACACGGCGTTCGATGTTTTCCAGCACCACGATGGAGTCGTCGACGACCAGCCCGATCGCGAGGATCAGAGCGAAGAGCGTCAGAATGTTGAGCGAAAAGCCGACCGCCGCGATGCCGGCGCAGGCCCCGAGCAGCGCGATGGGGATGGTGACCGCAGGCACGACCGTTGCCCTGAGCGACGCGAGAAAAGCGAAGATGACCGCCACCACGATGCAGACGGCGATGCCCAGCGTCTTGACGACCTGCGTGATCGAATCCCGGATGTAGACGGCATCGTCGCTGGCGACGCTGATCGATGTCCCCGCGGGCAGATCCTCGCGGATGCCCGACAGCGCCTCGGTCACTGCCGCAGAGATCCCGACGGTGTTGGAGCGCGACTGGCGCAGGACATTCAGGCCGATCGCTGTCCGGCCATCCGCCCGAAAATAGGAATTGTCGTCCTCGACGCCCAGTTCCACGTCCGCCACGTCCCTCAGGCGCACCAGCACGCCGTCCAGTTCGACGACGACCAGATCCTCGAACTCTGCGACCGTTTCAAGACGCGTCTGGGTGCGCAGCAGGAAGGTCCGCGATGCGGTCTCGATCTCGCCGGAGGGCAATTCGACATTGTTGGCCTCGAGCGCCTGTGCGATGTCGTCGACCGTCACCCCGCGCGCCGCCATGGCATCGGCGTCGAGCCAGACGCGCATGGCATAGATCCGCTCGCCCGACAGACCGACCGTGGCGACGCCCTGGATCGTCTCCAGCCGGTCGACGACGTAGCGATCGGCATAATCGGTCAACTCCGCCGAACTCAGCTTGTCGCTGGTCATCGTCAGCCGGATGATCGGATCGCCCTCGGTATCGTTCTTTTCGACCTCGGGCTCATCCGCGCCCGCCGGCAGATCGGGCGCGACCGCGTCGATTGCCGCGCGGATGTCTGCCGCGGCCTGGTCGATGTCGCGGTCGCTCCGAAAGGTGATGACGGTGCGGCTTCCGCCCAGTTCGGCCTCGGACGAAATCGTGTCGATCCCCGGAACGGTGGAAATGGCGCCTTCGATCAGCGTCGTGATTTCGGCATCGACGACGCTTGGACCGGCGCCGATATATTGCACCGAGACCGTCACCTCCGCCGTATCCACGTCCGGCAATTCGCGGATCGGGACGCTCAGCACTCCGGCGATGCCGAGGACCACGATCAGGATGCTCATCACGGTCGCAAGGACAGGACGGCGCAGGCAGATGTCAGTCAGGTTCAATTGATCGATTCCTCCGGGGCGCCTTCGTCTCCGATTGTCACCGCATCGCCGTCCGACAGTGTGTCGTATCCGGTCGTGACGATTTCATGTTCGGCCGACAAGCCATCGGCGATCTCTGTGCGTCCGTCCTGGCGTTGACCCAGCGACACCGCCGTCCGGCGCGCTTCGTTTTCCGCGACGACATAGACATACGTCGCGCTTCCTTCGCTGATGATCGCGTCGTCGGGGATCGTCAGGGCATCGTAGGTCCCGAAGGTCAGGCTGACGTTCATGAACATGCCGCCGACGAGCGCGCGATCCTCGTTCGCTATCATCGCCCTGACGCGGAAGCTGCGGGAATTCGGATCAACGCGGGGAGCGATCACCGAAACCTCTCCCTCGAAGCTCCGTCCGGGGAAGATGGCGCTTGTCAAGGTCACGTCCTGGCCGATTTCGGCAGCTCCGTAGTACCGCTCGGGCACTGCGAACTCGACCTGAACCTGTGACAGGTCGTCCAGCGTCGTTATCGTGGTTGCGGTGTCGACCCGCTCACCGGGGTCGAGATCCACCAGCCCCAGGATGCCGCCAAAGGGCGCGACGAGACGTCGATCGTCCAGTTCGACCTGCGCTGCCTCGACCACTGCCTCGGCCCGAAGGAAGCCGCCGCGGGCCTCTTCGAACCGCGCTTCGGATGTCGTGTTCTCGCCCAGCAGTTCCTCATAGCGCCGAAACTCGCCCTCGGCCTCCGCAAGGGTGGCTTGCGCCTCGTTCAGGGTCGCGCGTTCGGTCCGGTCATCGAGCGCGAAGAGAAGATCGCCCTGTTTCACGATATCGCCGGATGCGACCGCGATCTCGGTCACGCGGCCTTCCGCAAGCGGCATGAGATCGACGGAACGTATTGGAAGGATCGTGCCGACCGCATCGAAGCTGTCGCGGATCGTTGCGGATTCCGGCACAGCGACGGTGACCCGTGTGGCCGACCGGCCGCCTTCATCCTCGCCGGCGTCCGACCGGGATTCCAGCGCCCCCAACAGCCCGTCGGTCCCGAACACGCCCGCTGCGACCGCGATTCCGACCACGCCGGCGGTTGCCGCAATCGTCCAGATTTTCTTCATCAGTTCACCTGAATCCAGGGTTCAAGTCTCTCGGACCTTGGCGCGTTAGATGTGGCCCGGGCCCGAAGAGGCAAGGTCAGATCGGTGCAGGACCGAACCGGCACGACGTTGAATATCGGCGGGCAGCCTTTTCCAGTGGCAATGACCGGCAGATCCCGGCAGTGGTACTTTGAACAAATCGCGTTCCAGTTCCGGCGAACAATTCCTGGATCATCTGGGCCGAACTTCTGCCGGTTTCGCGGACACCGTGACACCATGGTTGCTGAGCGTCGGGGTCGCCAATGGCGGACGGACGTTGTGCGATGAGTTCTGGCGGGGGGCCGTGCATCCGGCAGTGGCGCGTGGTGTCTCGCGAATGACGTCTCCTGGCACGTAGGTGCAACATGGCCATCGAGCACTGACAAGGGGGCATTAGGCGTACAGATCGCCCCAGTCTACCAGTATGGCGGGTCCTGACCCCGCAGCGGCGGTGCGCTCTTCCAGTGCGGCGGCGTGTGCGGCAGGTAAAGCGCGGGCGGCAGGTGACGAAGGCGGCCGTAGCGCGTTTCGATGCCGACAAGCAGATCCTGGCAGAGGTCGGGATTGTCCGGCGAGGTCGTCTCGTCTACGGACCCCAGTCCGGCCAGCCACATGCCCGTCTGGCACAGCGAAGCGCGGACATGCCATGTGCCGCCCTCCTCCGACCGGCGCAGCAGCGCGTCCATCACCCCGCGCGCGGCGAGATAGCCGGTCAGGTAATCGCAGACCGAGCCGGGTGCGAGTCGCGGCGGTCCACCATGCGGGCGCGGAACTGTCAGACCTGTCGTGGCTTGCGCCAGACCTTCCCATCCGCGCCGGTTGCGCCATGGGCCGGCATGACCGTAACAGTTGATCGAGACGTAGACGGGGCCAGGTGCCATCGATGCGATGTCGGAAACGCCGAAGCCACGCTGCTCCAGTGCGCCGGGCCGATACCCTTGGGCGAAAACGTCGCATTGCGCCGCCAGGTCGGACAGACGGTCCCGGTCGGCCGGATCATCGAGATCCAGCCAGGCGGCGCGTTTGCCATGGCCCGTTTCAATCTCGAATGGCTGGCGGTCGGCGCGACCCGGCGCCGCAATCTTGAGGACATCGGCGCCGTGTTCGGCCAGGGTGCGCGCGCAGGTGGGACCGGCGAGCGCGAGGCTCAGATC
>JBGTLJ010000077.1:0-1671 GCA_041744175.1 Oceaniglobus sp.
GGGGGTGGATCCGACCGGGCTGGCGCTGTGCCTGCTGGGCGCGCTGGCGCTGACCGTCGCCACGCTGAGCGTGCGGGGCGCCGCGTCTGGCGGCAACCTGCTGATGGTGGTGGGGTTGCAGATGCTGGTGGGCTGTGTCTGCCTTGGCGCGGCGTCCCTTGCGACAGAGAGTTATGCCGTCGCGTGGTCGCCCCGTCTGCTGGCCGCCTTCGCCTATACCACGCTGGTTCCCGGGCTGGTTGCGACGGTGGTGTGGTTCATGCTGGTCGAACGGATAGGCACCCTGCGCGCGGCGACGTTCCATTTCCTCAACCCGTTCTTCGGGGTCGCTGTGGCGGCGCTGCTGCTGGGCGAAACCCTGGGCCGGATCGACATCGCGGGCGTGGCGATCATCACGGCGGGCATTCTTGCCGTGCAGTTGTCCAGGGTTCGGCGGGCCGAGGACAAGGGTGGCCCCACGTCAGGTTAGGTCCGGACCGGAACTTTCATCGCAGCCTGTCGTTTCCGTATCAGAACCGGAAAAGGAGGATTTTCCGATGCAAAGCGATACCACCAATATCACAGGCCAGACTGGCACGCAGTCCGAAACCGGCGGCCATCTGGTGTCGTCCAGCGACGTCACCGGCACCAGCGTCTACAGCCGCAACGGCGATCACATCGGCGATATCGATCATGTGATGATCGACAAGGAGTCCGGCAAGATCGGCTATGCCGTGATGGGCTTCGGCGGCTTTCTGGGCATGGGCGAAGAGCATGTGCCGGTGCCATGGGGCACACTGCACTATGATACCTCGAAGGACGGATACGTGACCGACATCACCAAGGAACAGCTTGAGGGAATGCCGACACGCGACGATGGCTGGAACCGTGACCGCGAATGGGAAAAGCAGACCTATTCCCACTTCGGGATGCCATATTACTGGGTCTGACCGCCCATCCTCGACAATGTATCGCGCGGGCGTATCAGCCGATCCGCCCGCGCATGCCTCCGGTCTGGCCCCGGTCCAACAGCAAATGGTCGAGGATCACGCACGCCATCATCGCTTCGCCCACCGGAACGGCGCGGATGCCGACGCAGGGATCGTGGCGGCCCTTGGTGACAATTTCTGCGGCCTCCCCCGATTTCGTGATCGTCGCGCGGGATTTCAGGATGCTGGACGTGGGTTTTACGGCGAACCGGACAATGATGTCCTGCCCTGTCGAGATGCCGCCGAGAATGCCGCCCGCGTGGTTGGACCCGTAAGCCGGTCTGCCGTCGTCGCCGATGAAGATCTCGTCGGCATTCGCCTCGCCGGTCAGAGCCGCCACGGCCATCCCGTCGCCGATCTCCACCCCCTTGACGGCATTGATGCTCATCATCGCTGACGCCAGTTCGGTGTCGAGCTTGGCATAGACCGGCGCGCCGAGACCTGGTGGCACATGGCGCGCCGTCACCTCGATCACCGCACCGCAGGAGTTGCCTGACTTGCGCAGGGTATCGAGATAGCTCGCCCAGTCGGTTGCGGCCGTGGCGTCGGGGGTCCAGAACGGATTGCGCCCGATCTGATCCCAGTCGAACCGGCCCCGGTCGATGCCATGGGGCCCCATCTGCACCATGTAGCCGGTGATCGTGACGTCGGGCGCCAGCACGCCCAAGGCGGCGCGCGCCACGCCGCCCGCCGCCACCCGGGC
>JBGTLJ010000078.1:0-3110 GCA_041744175.1 Oceaniglobus sp.
CGATCTGAGGTCGACCGCGCGCTGCGGCGCCCCGGGGGGCCGCGGGCCCTGCTCTGGGAGGAATATCGCGCGACCTATCCCGGCGGTTTCGGCTACACTTGGTTCTGCACGCATTTCGAGGCCTGGAAGGGGCGCGTCCGCCCGACGATGCGGCAGACGCATGTGGGCGGCGAGAAGGTCTTCGTCGATTTCGCCGGCGACACGATCGACGTGATCGATCCCGCGACGGGCGAGGTGCGTGCGGTGAAGCTGTTCGTTGCGGCGATGGGGGCATCGAACTACACCTATGCCGAAGTCGTGGGGTCCGAGGGGCTCGAGGACTGGATCGGCGCGCATGTCCGGATGTTCACGTTCCTCGGGGGCGTGTGGCGAGGAGCCGGCGATCGACGCGATCTTCCCGCAGATTGGCGGGTCGGACGTGACCACCAAAGGCAGCGCCATCCACTTCAACCTCACCGTCGAGACGAATGGCCCTGGTCTCGGGGTCGTGTCGCGAAGGTGGTGGAAATTTGAAGGTGGCGTAATCTCCGGGTGAACTGAACCCACCCAACCGGCGGCAGCAACCGCCAGGGAGATCACGCCATGAAGAACAATACCGACGCTGCCGCCCTTTCGCTACTGGCCAATGAAGCGGGCTATGATCCAATCGAGGATCGTCTTCGAGAAAATATCCGTGCGACGATCGAGGCGGTTTTCGAAGAGGAACTGGACGCATTTTTGGGGCGCTGCCGCTATGACCGTGGCACCGACAAACCCAAGGGCTACCGGCACGGTCACCGGGAGCGTCAGTTGATTGGCACGTTTGGGGCAGAGACGATAAGCGTGCCGCGCGCCCGCAGCATCGACGAGGTCGGCAAGACTACGGAATGGCGCTCGAAGGCGCTACCGCGCTACCAGCGACTGACCAAGAAGGCTGAGGCCCTCATTGCCTCGGTCTATCTTGCCGGGACCAACACGCGGCGGGTGAAGCGGGCGCTGTATGGGCTGTTCGAAGGGGCGGTCAGCAAGGACGTGGTCAGCCGCGCCTGGCGCAAGGTGAAGGTCGACTGGGACGCCTGGGTGGCGCGCAATCTGTCCGACGAAGACATCGTCCGTCTGATTTTGGATGGCACCGTCATCAAGACCCGGTTGGATCGAAAGGCCACGAACATCTCGGTTCTGGCAGCCATAGGCGTGCGCCGGGACGGGCAGAAAGTGCTGCTTTCCATCAAGAATATGGGCGGGGAAAGCAAAGCCGCATGGGGCATGTTCCTCGGTGATCTCGATGCGCGCGGTCTGAAACAACCGGAATTTGTCATCGTCGATGGCGCACCCGGACTGGAGGCCGCCCTTGTCGCGCTCTGGGGCGATGACCTGCCAATCCAGCGCTGCACGGTTCACAAGCACCGCAACCTCCTCGGCCATGCCCCGAAGCACATGCATGACGAGCTGACCGAAGATTACCGCGACATGATCTATGCCGACACCGCGGCAGATATCGAGAAGCGGCGGAAGGCATTCTTGCGCAAGTGGCACCTGAAATGTCGCGCGATCGCCGACAGCCTGGACGAGGCCGGGGATCGGCTGTTCACCTTCACGCGCCTGGACCCATCGCAGTGGAAATCGGCCAGGACGACAAACGCCATAGAGCGTCTGAACGAGGAATTCCGCCGCCGCATCAAGACCCAGACCGTGCTGCCCTGCGCCGAAACCGTGCCGATGCTACTCTGGGCGCTGATGGCATCGGGCCAAATCCAGATGCGAAAGGTCGATGGCTGGGAAACCTTGGCTCAGCCCATCGCCCCGATCAGCCTTGACCTCGCGGCCTGATCAGGCCGAAATCCACATGCTCGGAGAACGCCGCCAGAGAATTTCCACCAGATTCGAGACACAACCGGTCTCGGCCACCATCGCTTCTCTCAGCTTGTGCATGAGCACGAACGCCGTCTTGTGCTGCACGTCTGGGTCCCGTGAGAGCTGGACCGCGGAGAGCCCCTTCGATGCATTCACCAAGAGGCAGATCGCGCCCAGAAGATCGACGAAGGAGAGCTTGCCCCATGGATTCAGATGGGGTGGTTGCCGCCCTCCCCAGACGGCATCGCAATGCGCCAGGATGTTGGTTTCAGAGCCACCAAGTGGAGAGGACGGAAAAATGATTGATGCGATGATCGGTGTGGATTTGGCAAAGCGTGTTTTTCAGGTCCACGGATCGCTGACGAGCGGGGAGGTGCGGTTTCGCAGGAAGCTGTCGCGCGAGCAGTTCCGTGCCTTCATGGCGCGGCAACCGGCCTGTCTTGTCGTTTTTGAGGCCTGCGGCAGCGCCAGCTACTGGGCGCGCGAGATGCAGACGCTGGGTCACGAGGTCAAGCTGATCGCCCCGCAATATGTCCGTCCCTTCGTCAAGCGTCAGAAAAATGACGCGGCCGACGCCGAGGCGATCGTGATCGCCGCGCGCCAGCCTGAGATGCGCTTTGTCGCCCCGAAGACAGCGGATCAACAGGCGAAGGCGGTGCTGTTCCGCTGCCGCGAGCGGCTTGTTCACCAGCGGACCGAGTTGGTGAACGCGCTGCGGGCGACTCTCTATGAATGCGGCCATGTCTTTCCCGCGGGCATCACCCATCTGAAGCGGATGGAGGCGCTGGTGGAAGATCCCGACTGCGATTTGCCGGCGCTGATCCTCGCGGAGTGCCAGGACCTGCTGTTGCAGATTGCAGAGAAGAGTGCCCGGATCGATGTGAAGAGCAAAAAAATGAAGTCACTCGCAGCTGAGACCGATACGGCGCGGCGCCTGCAGACGATGCCCGGTGTGGGGCCGTTGACGGCACTGGCGGTTGAGGCCTTCGCGCCCGATATGGCGCAGTTCAAGTGCGGCCGCGACTTCGCCGCTTGGCTGGGGCTTGTGCCACGGCAGTATTCTTCCGGCGGCAAGGAGCGACTTGGACGCGTATCGAAAGCAGGTCAGCGCGACATCCGAAGCCTGCTGATCATCGGCGCGATGTCCCGGCTGAACTGGCTTGGCCGCCGCACGATCCTGCAAGGCTCGTGGCTCGCAAAGATTCTGGCACGCAAACCAAAGATGCTGGTCGCGATTGCGCTGGCAAACAAGATGGCCCGACAGCTTTGGGCAATGG
>JBGTLJ010000079.1:0-2027 GCA_041744175.1 Oceaniglobus sp.
GCCATGGGTTCCGGCACAATGGCGGACCAATGGCGCGCCCCCAGGCAGAACGACGACCGGCAGAGCCGGCATCGCGAGATGCAGGTCGGGGCGTTCAGCCCGACCGACACCGCAAGGATCGACCCGCTCCCCGGCATCCCAACCGAGGCCGCCTGACCGACGTCCCCAGACGGCCATCCCCGGATGCACACCGGCTTGACGGACGCTGCCCAAACGATTGCGATGTCCCCATCAGTTGGAACATGTGAGCACCCGTCTCGATCATCAGATCCAGTGCGGCGTCATAGGGATCGACCCATGCTGGGCGCCGATTTCAGCGGACGCAAGTCCCACAGGATCCATGTTCTACATCGACACGATCTTGTGCCAGAGCCCATCGGACACCAGCCTCCACTGGGCTTGCGGCAGCCCTTGATCCGCGCCCGCGTGGTCGGATCCGCCAGCCGCGCCTGTACCTCGGCCATGCCGCCCTCCTGCGCCCATTACTGGAGGATCGCCGCGATCCGAATGTGCGACCAGTCGTGCGGGATCACGTCATAGGCCACATCCACGCCGTGCCCCCTGCGGCATTGACCATGTCGATGGCGTGCTGCATCGCATAGGGCGGCGCGCCGTGTTTCAACTGGATACGGGAAATCTGCAACCGTGCCCCGGCGGCCCGCGCGGTCGAAACCGACTCGCCGAAACCGATGCTTAGAACAAATCACGGTTGCGCACATGGGTGGCATAAATCACGCCGCGCCGCGCCGCGACCCCACCAGTTCGGCCATCTGGTCGGGGTCGGCAAGGCTTCCGGGCCAGTATTCCAGCCCGCTGGAAATCCCGTAGGCGCCGCCATCAATGTTTTCGTCCAACATCCCCTTCATCCGGTCCAGTTCACCGTTGTCCGCCGCGCGCAGGGCATCGCCCAGAACCGCGCGGTGGATCATGCCGTGGCCCACGAACGCGGCGACATCCACCCCGGAGACAGCTTGTCGAGATGGTCGAAGTATTCTCCGAAGCTGTTCCAGTCCACATCGACCATGCCTTCGGTATAGCCGGACGCCATGATCGACACGTCCTTCACCTCGTTCACGGGCGCGCAGGAAAACCCGCACTTGCAGATCACTTCTGTCGTGACCCCATGATTGGCTTTACTGCCCAAAATCTCTGGGAGATTCATCGTTTGAACCCAGCATGGTAGCAGAAGTGCATGAGCGGACCCACGCCTTTGAGCCACAAGAACCCGAACCGGTCTGCATATGGCGACGCGCTCAAGCGCCGGGGTTCATTGACGATCCGGTTCGATCCCGAGAACTGCCGGGACCCTGAGCCTACCGGCAAGCGTGGGCGACAACCGTCCTGCGGCGACGCCGCTGTTCTAACGTGTCTGACGATGAAAATGCTCTTCGGAATGACGCCCGGACAGACGACGGGCTTTGTCTGAAGTTTGCCGGGACTGGCCGGGCTGGACCGAACGGCGCCGGATTTGAGCACGCTGTCGCGCCGCCACAAGACCCTCGCCGTTAACATCCCCCATGCACTCCGGGGAGACGTTCCGCGAATAGACGTCCCGCAGGGAAGCTAAGAGGGGACGCCCTTTCAGCGACATTTTTCTGCAACAATGCCCCGGCATCATCAAATCGTTTCGCGCCGCCGCACCCGAGATCCACGTCCGGCTGTTGCAGGCCAATACCGTACGACAGCTCAAGGTGCTCGACAGCGGGCATCTCGACGTCGGGCTGATGACCGGCCCGTGCTGCGCGACGGAACCCTGGCGCAGGACATACAGACCGACCGCCTCATGGTCATCCTGCCCGGCGATCATCCGCCGGGCGCGCTAGACCGGCTGACACTGCAGGATATGGTCGACCTGCGGTTCATGCCGGGCGATGCGGATGCCTGGGGCAAGAACGGCCATCGGCTGCGCCATTGAGACAGGGCGGGCCTGCGCCCCCGTGTCGTGCCAACCGCACACGAAGCGCGGGCGATCATCGGGCGCGTCACCTGCGGGCTGGGCATCACCATCATGCCCGGAAGTCTGGTGC
>JBGTLJ010000080.1:0-2431 GCA_041744175.1 Oceaniglobus sp.
GCGGCAGGGTAGAACGCCACCCCCCACCAACCTGCGCCGCGCCGCCGCCCCACCACATCGCTTCTCCGCATCGCGCCAAGGTAACGGACGCCGAGCGCACAAGCGCCGCGCGCACCGCCGTCCCCCGGGGGCCATGGTCCGGGGCTTTCCGAGTTTCGGGCGTTGCTGTAACCCCCCAATACTGCGCACGCACCCTCCTACAGGATTCCTACAGGTTTCATTCGGAAAGATTACATGACGAAACGCACCCTCGGCGTCTGCTATTACCCCGAACACTGGCCCGAGGAGATCTGGCCCGACGATGCCCGCCGCATGGTCGAGGCGGGTCTCACATGGGTCAGGATCGGCGAATTCGCATGGTCGCGGATCGAACCGCGCGAGGGGCGGTTCGCGTTCGACTGGCTGGACCGGGCAATCGGGATCCTCGGTGCGGCGGGGCTGAAGGTGATCCTGTGCACCCCCACAGCCACGCCGCCGCACTGGGTGCTGGACAAGCATCCGGGGATGCTTGCCCTCGATGCCATGGGGCGGGCGCGCAGGTTCGGCTCGCGGCGGCACTACTGCTTCAGCCATACCGGGTACCGCGACGAATGTTACCGCATTGCCACCCTGCTCGGGCAACGCTACGGCGCCAACCCCCATGTCCACGCCTGGCAGATCGACAACGAATATGGCTGCCATGACACCACGCTGTCCTATTCTTCGTCCGCGCGCGACGCGTTCCGCGACTGGTGCGCGAGACAATACCAGTCCGCGGAGGCGCTGAACCGCGCCTGGGGCAACGTGTTCTGGTCGATGGACTATGACAGCATCGACGACATCGACCTGCCCAACCTCACTGTCACGGAGCCCAACCCCGCACACGTCATGGCGTTCCGCCGCTTCAGCTCGGACCAGGTGGTCAGCTTCAACAGACTGCAAACAGACGTGCTGAGGAAATACACAGAAAAACCCCTGATCCACAACTACATGGGGCGCGAACTTGATTTCGATCACTTTGCCGTCGGCGCCGATCTGGATATCGCGTCGTGGGACAGCTATCCGATCGGGTTCCTGTCCGACCGGATCGAGGCAAGCGCCGCCCACAAGGCCCGGTTCCTGCGACAGGGCGATCCGGACATGCAGGCGTTTCACCACGATCTTTACCGCGCTGTCGGGCGTTGCGCCAAAGGCGGACATTCAAAATCAGGCAGATGGTGGGTGATGGAACAACAGCCCGGGCCGGTGAACTGGGCGCCCCACAACCCCGCGCCCATGCCTGGCATGGTCCGGCTCTGGACGCTCGAGGCGTTCGCCCATGGCGCCGAGGCGGTCTGCTATTTCCGCTGGCGGCAAGCCCCGTTCGCGCAGGAACAGCAGCACGCCGGGCTCTTGCGCCCCGACAGCGCGGCCGCGCCCGGACTGGCAGTGGCCGCGCAGGTGGCCGAAGAACTGGCAGAATTTCCGGATGCGGGGACGGCCACGGCAAAGGTCGCCCTGCTGTTGGACTATGCCTCGGCATGGGCCTGGGACACCCAGCCGCAGGGCGCGGATTTCGACTTTTTCCGGCTGTGCTTTGCTGCCTACCGGGCCCTGCGCCGGGTCGGGCTGTCCGTGGATATCGTCAGTGCCGGTTCCGACATATCGCCCTATAGGCTCATCCTCGCCCCCGGCATCGCAACCCTGCCCCAGAGCCTGCTGGACCAGTTGGCAGGCTTCCACGGCACCGCGATCCTCGGCCCCCGAACCAACGCCAAGACGTCCGAAATGTCGATCCCGGTACCGCTGCCCCCCGCATTGCCGGGGCTGGATGCCACCGTCGCGCTGGTCGAAAGCCTCCCGCCCGGCGCATCGGTCCCGCTGGCACGCGGCGGTGCCTTCGTCCATTGGTTCGAGCATCTTGAAACCGGTCACGCTCGTGAGACGACCACCGACGGCCGGCCTGCCATCGCGACGGCGGGCAGGCTGCACTATCTGGCGGGCTGGCCCGACGACACGGCGTTCGACTGGATCGTCGCCGATGCCTGCACCGCAGAGGGCATCGAAACCGTGTCCCTGCCCGAAGGGCTGCGCATCCGCGACACCGACAGCCACCGGTTCTGGTTCAACTACGCTCCGGAGCCGATTGTATTCGAAGGTATCACCCATGCCGCCGCAGGGGTGACATGGCAGACCAGATGACCCGCTTCGGCATCCGCCGCGACGGACAGGCGGTGCAGGCGGTCACCCTGCGCGACGGCACGCTGCGCGCCACCGTGCTGACCCACGGCGCAGTGCTGCAATCGCTGACGCTCGACGGCTACGCCCACAGCCTGACGCTGGGATCGCCCGACATCGCCGCCTACGAGGGCGACATGGCCTATTTCGGCGCCATCGTCGGCCCCGTGGCGAACCGGATCGGCGGCGCGCGGGCGGTCATCGACGGACGCACCCACCATTTTGCCGCGAACGA
>JBGTLJ010000081.1:0-3014 GCA_041744175.1 Oceaniglobus sp.
GCGAGGCGCGCAGGTGGCGCAGCCGCATCGTCTGCGGGATCCAGCCCGACGTATCTAGGTCCAGCGCGTTGAGCAGGCTGAGCTTGTCGCGGCGCAGGAACACCATGAGCCAGTCCAGCAGGAACAGCAGCACGATGCAGATCAGGAAAATCACCCAGCCTTCGAAGAAGTGGGTGAACCCGTCGAGCCACTCGATGCCGAAGCGGTCGGCGATGACGCCCGCCACCGCGATGCGGACCGAGTTCATCAGCACGGTGATCGGCACTGCCGACAAGAGCAGCACCGCCTTGTGCCACATCGGCCCGCGATAGAGGACGGCGAAGATGTAGCTGAACGACAGGATCGGGAAGAGGTAGTTCAGGCCCGAACACGCCTCGGCTACATGCAGCTTGAGCACGCCCAGGTCGATGATGTTGCCGTCAAGGAAGACCGGCACCGCCAGCAGGCGGAGGAACCACACGCCCAGCTCGGACGAGATCAGCTGCAGTGCGGTCGTCGCCTTGTAGTAGATCGTGTCGGGCAGCGGCAGCATGTAGACCAGATGCAGGACCGGCGGCCAGAAATGCTTGCCCACGGCCCAGCCGAAACTGATCAGGAGGATGCCGCCCACCCACAGGATCGTCGCATAGGCGACGATGTCGGGAATGTGGGCCAGTTTGCCCAGGGCTCCCATCAGCAAGGCGAGGGCCACCACCGCCACGCCGGGCCAGCGGTCGTCCACCGGACCGGGTCGTTCGGGATATTCCTTGAGCTGGCGCAGGAACAGCAGCGCCGACAGGACCGGGATGAGCGGCCCGTGGCTGTATTCCGGAAGCTGCCAGGCCGTCAGAAGCGCGCCCAGCCCGTCGGACAGGAACAGCCCGGTTCCGAGCGTGGCCAGGAACAGCCAGAACGTCCCCCAGTTCGCGAGCGCGGGAAGGCGTTGGAGGACGGAGCGGCTGGACAGGGATGTGGACATGAAAACTACCGCAATGGAAAATGGGAACCGGAAAATCTCGAGTTTGTTAGCAGTTTCGAAGATTTTTATAAAGGCCTGCGTCGGTCAACAATCCCGTGATGATGAACGCCCGAGAACCGCGTCGATGTGCCCGGACAACCGGTCCAGAACCCCGGCGCGCGAATAGCCGGCCTCCTGCCAGCGGCGCAGTGCATGGCCCCGCCGGTCGGCCTCCGCGGGATCCTCGAGAAGGTGCAGGCAGGCGCGGGCGAACGCCCCCGGATCGTCGGCGGCGATCATCAGGTCCGCGGCCCCGTCGTCGAAGCCGCGCAGCGAATGCGGGGTCAGCACCACCGGCCGACCATGGGCCGCCGCCTCCAGCACCTTGATCTTCGAGCCGCCGCCTTCGCGCACCGGGCAGATCGCCAGCCGGGCAGCCGCGTATTCGCGCGACAGATCCCCGACCTCGCCCTGCAGGACGACGCCGGGGGCATTTCCCAGCCGGGGGACGATGGTGGACCAGGGTCCCCGCCCGACGATCCGGACCACCGCATCCGGATGCGCCGCCCGGATTGCCGGAAAGCAGTGCCGGACGAACCAGACGACCCCTTCGACATTGGGGAGATGGCCGTGGGTTCCCACAAACAGGATCGACCGGCCCCCGGACGCGGGGGGAAAGGCGCTTCCGTCGAGCGTTGTAGGCACCTCGACGAAGGGAACGTTCGGCCAGATGCGGATGTCCGGCCCGTCGAGGGACAGGATATCGCTTTCGGCGGCGAACCACACCACAGACGCCCGGGACAGACGCGCCACCATCAGGCCGCGCAGCGCCGTCAGACGGTTCCGGACGGGGGCGGTGCCCGTCAGGCGGAGCCCGAGCTGCCGTGTCAGGCGCGAGGTGTATTTCTGGTCGTCGCGATCGTCGACATCCACCAGGATCCTCAGGCCGTCCGGCCCGGGCGCAGGCAGGAGCCCCGCCGCAGCGAAGGTCTGCATGTAGCGAAAGCAGACCAGCCGGGCCCCCGTCTTGCGGATCAGCGCCGTCAGGTCGTCGCGCACCGCAGGGTCGGGACGATAGGCCCGCCCGGGCGTCAGGGTCCGCCGCAGCCCCACCATCGCCAGCCCCAGCCGATCCGTGGGGTTCACCAGCTCGCTCGGCATGACATGGACCGACGCCGCCCCCGGAACCTCGGGCGACGTGCCCCGTCTGCCGTTCATCAGGACCACGTGGACGGGACCGGACCGGCCGAGCGCTTCGAGCAGGAGCAGCGACCGCTGCCCCGCCCCGGTATGCGGATGCGGCCAGCGCGGCAGCACCAGGATCGACGGGATGGTCCCGCTCATCGGCCGCTGTCTTCCGGCGTATCGGGCAGGAAACCCGCGAAATTGTCGAGGGCAAGGTTCCGGATCGTCGGCAGCCGACTGCGGATATATGCCCCAAGGTCCGCGGCCCTCGCGGTCGTCTTTCCCAGACGGTCGCCCAAGGCACCGCCCCTCATGACCTCCTGCGGATCCAGCGTCATGCCGATCAGTCCGAAATGCGCCATCAGCCCTTCGAACTTGCCCTGATAGAGAAGGCATAGCGGCGGAATCCCCTGGCCCAGGGCCGCGATGGCCAGATGCATCCGGCCGGTCAGGATCAGGTTCACTTCTCCGGCGATGGCCTTGAGTTCCCAGGTCTGCATCGCGGCGCGTGGATACCGGATGCGCGCGTTGAGATCGGAGGGCAGGGCGGCAAACAGCTGGTCCAGCGCGACACCGTCGCCGACCATGCCGGGCCGGGTGTCATGCGGCAGCAGCACGCAGCTCCGCGCGGGATCGGCCGACAGCCAGGCTTCGATCTGGACGGCAATGGCCTTGATCGCGCCGTCGGGCAGCGTCCGGATCGTGTGTCCGCTGAGATTGACCCCAAGCACGGTGTCGCCCGCGGCACGTCGGCTACGGCACCATTCCACCGTTTCCCGGGCCGTGTCCCCATCGGCGGCGGGCTCCAGCAAAAAGGCCAAATCGGCCACCAGGCGGACCGGACGGTCCAGGGTGTTCTCCATCCGGTCGGCGGAAATCGGGTCGCGGGCGC
>JBGTLJ010000082.1:0-6816 GCA_041744175.1 Oceaniglobus sp.
TCGGCGGCGCCGCGCGCGAACACCTCGTGCATCGGCACCACCGCGATGCCCGCGTCGCGCGCGAAGGCGCGGTCCGCGTCGTCGTAGCAGGTGCCGCGCATGCCGATCATGATGCTGCGGGCCGGATCGATCAGCCCCTCGTCCACCGCCATCCGGAACGGATTTCCGTGCGTCGGAAATCCGCCACCGAAATACGGCGGATAAAGATCGGTGTGGCTGTCCAGCAGCACCAGTCCCGGCTTCGACCCTTGCGCCGCCAGCCCCCGCAACACCGGAAGGGTGCAGAGATGATCGCCCGCCACGCCCAGCGGCCGGATCGCCTCGCCCGCCATCCCGGCGACGAACGCCTCGATCGCAGCAAGGGTCGCGCCCTGATCCACCGGATTGATCCCCACATCGCCCAGATCCGCGCAGGCAAGCGTTTCGAACGGTCGCAGCCCGGTCACCCCGTTCTGGGCACGCAGCATGCTCGATGCGTCGCGCAGCGCCCGTGGGCCGTGGCGGGCGCCGGGCCGGTTCGACGTACCGCCATCCCAGGGCATGCCGAACAGGCCCAGCTCCACCTCGCCCCGGCGCTCATGCCCTTCGGGGACGACGGGAAGGCGCATGAAGCTCGGGATGCCCGCAAACCTTGGCAGCACGGCACCGGATACCGGCTGGAAGAATGGATCGCTCAATTCAGTTCGTCCTCGACAAAACTCATCTTCTATCCGCACCGAACAATCGCTGAGCGCGGTGATCACATTGTCCGGTCCATGCACATGCCAGCCGGTCCCGCCGCCCGGTGCGAAATCGAATCCCGTGGAACGCATCCGGTCGTCATCCGCCAGTCCAAGCGCCTTGTGAATGCCACCAAGAAAGCCAAAATTCTTCCCGCCACCTGTTAACTTTCTATGGGCATGTTGCACATCGCCTGGAAGGGGCTTCATCGGATCTACAAGACAAGATCATCAGATTCGGCACAACCACCATTTTTCCGGATCTGCACGTTTCGGAGGTGAAAGACGAACCATTTCCAAGGCACCTCTTCCCGTCGGATTGCTCCACAGCCAGCCAGCCGTATCCGATGGTGAACCTAGGCACATCATTCCGCCGAAAGCTGCGGGCCCCCATCCAGGACGGGTTGAAGACTGGCCGAATGGCAAGCCGTTCCGACTGGCTCTGAACCGAACGCCGATGGATCACAACCTTGTGCGCGATCAAGGCAAGCGGAAGGTATTGCACCTGAAACCTCACCAGTTCCGTCATGGACACCCAGATCCCGCCGGTCAGGAACCCGATCATGAACGCGGGCGTCGGCGCAATCCAGGGGCCATCCACCTCGTCCGCCACCTGAACCCATCACGGTCTGATGCCGCTCCTTCGACGGCATGTACTGCGACGAAAGCGGTTGCCATGGGTCTGAAACGGACGGACGAATTTCGCCGGGATGCCGTGCGGATCGCCCTGAACGGTGTGCCAACGCGCAAGCGGGTTGCCGATGATTCTGGTTCTGGCAGTCCCCGCTGAACTGATAGATCGCTGCACACCGGGACACGGATGTGGTGTCGAACCAGGATTTGAGCCGCGCGCGCGGGCATGACCGGCTTTGGCGCGCGCTCCTTAATTTCAAGGAGACGCGGGCGATCCTGAAAAGCCAGCGCGGTCTTCGGCGGGCTAAAAGCCATGAGGTTCAGGTTCATCGGGGAACACGTGGGGGCATTGGGATCAGAACGCCTTTGCCGGATCGTGGATATTGGCCCGCGTGGGCTGCGCGCGTTCCGCAACCGACGCGGGTCTCTGCCTGCCAGATGTCGTGCAGACAGCCCCTGGCCTTGCACAAGGCCAGCAACAGATCGTGTACCGAGGCCGACGCCCTGCACGAGATTGCCAGATCTGCCCGCGTCCGCGCGGCCGAAACACTGAAGACCACGGTCGGGGAGGACGCAAAGGCGCTGGCGATGGCCATCGCGGGCCGGCTGGTAGCGCGGCTCGATGCCGACACCTTTGATGCGGCCCTTCCGGGCTGGCTGGTGCAGGGGATCGCGGATCTGTCTCAGAACGACCGCACCGTGCTGATCGGGGTGGACCTCTACGTGGTCAGCGCGAGCCCCCGGGACAGAACGCACAGGACCGTATGGACCGGGTCATCGCGGCGGTGCTTGGTGCCACTGCCACGCCGGGGTTTCGCACCGACCCTGCGCTGATCGCGGGGCATGAGACGAACAGCCCCGGGCGCCGCTCGTGCCGGGAGAGAGCTGCAGGACCACACCGGCCGTCTGAACGAGGGAGACGGGCAGCGTCCAACGGCGCCGCAACGAGATGCAAGGCACAGGCGACCGATAAGGATCAGACAGGACCGCGGCCGGGACACCCCGAGTTGCTGTCGGGGCGTAACATCTCGATCGTCTGATTGGGACCGACATGCGGACTTTATCAGGGGCAGCGGTCGGACATACCGCACAAACAGGCCGGACACATGACCGCAACCTGCGACAGTCGATTTCAGCCCAAATCAGCCTCTGCGTAAACGGAGCCGTGCACACGTGACAGCACCTCTTTTGGCGCCCGGCAGCAACCCCTCGCCGAGCGCGCCGGGCAAGATTGTTCCTCGGCGTCATTGCCTCCCTGTCGGTCAGTCGCGGGGGCCGACGTCCTCTCCGGCGGCGGGAGTGGACATGCCGCGGCGCACCCGCGCGCCCAGAAAGATCGGCAGCACGAAACCGACCAGCGCCACGGTCCACAGCCCGATCGAAAGCCAGCTGTCTACCAGCGTCCACCAGTCCCCGTTCGAGATCGTCATGGCGCGACGCAGGTTCACCTCCATGTCGTTGCCGAGAAGGATCCCGAGGATGATCGGAACCAGCGGCACGTCCACCTTGCGCAGCACCCAGCCCAGCACGCCGAAGCCGACCATCACCATCAGATCGAAGCTGGAGCCCGAGATGCCGTAGATTCCGACGAATGAGATCATCGCCACCACCGGCATCAGGATGCGCGGTGGCACCATCAGAACCCGCGCGAAGATGCCGACCATCGGGATGTTGAGGATCAACAGCATCACGTTGCCGATGAAGAGCGCTGCGATCAGGCCCCAGACGACGTCAGGGTTCTGGGTGAACAGCAGCGGCCCCGGGGTGATGTTCAGCGCCAGCAGCACCGCGAGCAGGACAGCTGTGGTGCCAGACCCCGGCACGCCCAGTGCCAGCATCGGCACGAGGGCACCGCCCGCGGCTGCGTTGTTGCCCGCCTCGGGTGCTGCGACGCCGCGCGGATCGCCCTTGCCGAAGGTCTTGTCCTTGTCCACCAGCCGCTTTTCGACCGAGTAGGAGATGAAGGAGCCGAGAGAGGCGCCGGCACCGGGCAGCACCCCCGCCAGAAAGCCCAGCACCGTGGAACGCGCCATGGTCGGCGTGCAGCTTTTCAACAGGGCAAGCGACGGCACTATGCGGCCGATCACGATCTTCTTCGAAACCATTTTCGACGGATCGGTCTCGCGGTGTTCGAGAAAGACGAAGACCTCGGACAGGGCGAAAAGGCCGACGATGGCCACGAGGAAGTCGATGCCGTCGTAAAGATGCACCTCGCCGAAGGTGAAACGCGGCACACCGGTCTGCGTATCGACGCCGATCATCGCGATGCCGATGCCCAGTGCTGCGGCAAAGGCAGACTTGGCCTGGTTGCTGGACGAGATGCCGCCGAGCGTGGCGAAAGCCAGTGTGAAGAGGGCGAAGTATTCCGCCGGGCCGAACAGCAGCGCGATCTTGACCAGTTGCGGCGCAAGAAACACCAGACCCCATGTCGCAAAGAACGCGCCGACGAAAGAGGCGACGCCGGAAAGCGACAGCGCCTCGCCCGCCCTGCCTTGCTGGGCCATCGGGTAGCCGTCGAGGCAGGTCATCATCGCCGGTTCGTCGCCCGGTATGTTCAGCAGAATAGACGATATCCGCCCGCCATACATCGCCCCGTAATAGACCGAGGTCAGCAGGATCAGCGACGGCGTCGCGCCAAGGCCGAGGGTAAAGGCCAGCGGGATCAGGATCGCGACGCCGTTTGACGGACCAAGGCCCGGCAGCGCGCCCATGATGGTGCCCAGAAGGCAGCCGATCAGCGCCAGTCCAAGGTTCTGCCATGTCAGCGCGACGGCGAAGCCGTCACCGAGGGATGCGAGAGTTTCCATGCTGTATCCTCAGAAACCGAAGGGCCCTTCGGCCAATGACAGGCCGAGGATCAGGCGAAACACGATGTAGATGCCGACCGACGTCGAGACGCCGATCACCACCGACTGCAGCGGGGTCGAGCCAAGCCGCCATGTCAGATAACCGGCGGCGAGCGTCGTCGAGATCAGAAAACCGAGGTCGGGCAGCACCAGCGCGTAGAGGAATGTCACGACGATCGCAAAGCCGATCTCGGCCAGCCGGTTCAGCGACGGCCACTTCGGTTCGGGATCGGGCCGGAAGATGAAGAAGAGCGAGGCGACGGCCATGACGCCGCCGATGATGATCGGAAACGTCTTGGGTCCGATCTGATCCGAGATAAAGCTTTCCTGGATCAGCGTCGCCGCCCAGATGAAGAAGAGGGACAGCACAAGGCCGATCCCCCCCAGAATGCGGTCGGTCATGGCTCTCCCCCTGCTATGCTGGCCCGGTTCCTATCTCCGCACCCCGCCGCCGGATCGGGACGGGGTGCGGAGATGGCCTTACTGAATCAGGCCGATCTCGCGCGACAGTTCCTCGATCGTCTGCACGTCCTCGGCGACGAAGTCCTGGAACTCGGCCCCGTGCAGGTCCAGCGGTGCAAGGCCGTTGTTCTCCATCACGGCCTTCCACGCGTCTGTATCGTAAAGGGTATCGATGGCGTCGACCCAATAGTCGTAGGCCGCATCGCTCATGCCGCCGGGGCCGTAAAAGCCGCGCCAGTTGGCACCGACCGTATCGATGCCTTGCTCGACCGCTGTCGGGAACTCCGCGAACTCACCCTCGAGCCGCTCTGGCGCAAGGATCGCGAGGATCCGCAGGTCGCCGGATTCGACAAAGCCCTGCGCTTCGGACAGATCGCCCGTATAGGCCTGGATCGATCCGCCCAGCAGCTGGGTGATCGCCTCGCCGCCGCCGGAAAAGGCGATGTACTTGACCGTCCGCAGGTCCTCGATCCCGGACGCATCGGCAGCCATCAGCACCTTGAGGTGATCCCAGCCGCCGGTCGCGGAACCGCCGCCGATGGATATGGCGGTCGGATCCAGCTTGATCGCGTCCATCAGGTCCGGCAGCGTCTCGATGTCGGAGTTGGATGAGACGCCGATCACGCCGTAGTCCGCGCCGATGGAACCGATCCAGCGCACCTGGTCCATCGTGTTTCCGGGGTAGGCTCCCTGCGCCAGTCGCGTCGTCGTGGCCGAGGATGCGGCGACGATCAGGTCGGTCACGTCGTTGCGCTTGTTCACGACTTCGGCGAATGCGACGCCGCCGCCGCCGCCTTCAAGGTTCACGACCTGCATGGTCGAGGGGATCAAGCCTTCCTCCTGCAGGGCTCGGCCAACCTGTCGGCAGGTGAAGTCCCACCCGCCGCCGGCACCTGCGGGCGCGATGCATTCCGGACGCTCGGGGGTAAAGTCCTGCGCCAGTGCGGGAAGCGCGCCCAGCGACAGCATCAGGCCGGTCGCGAGGCCGCTTGTCGTGGCGATCTTCTGAATCAGTTTCATGGCGTTTCCTCCCAGGATTGCCGATCTTCGGGCAGCCGATCAACGCGTGAACGCCAGCGGCTGCGCCAACCTCGTCAGAACAACCCTTTTTTGCTGCCGTATCAACCACCGATTTCGGGCGTGCCGTGCAGAAATCGGGTCGATCCGCGAAACGACCGGCCGACGTCTCTTTACAAGCCGGCTTGGACAGCTCGCCCTCATTCGGATGCGGCGCCTGAGGACGTCTGCAGTTCAACGCGCGGTTCAGGGATCTGAAGTCCGGGCCAAAGGCGAAGCGTTCAACCGTTCTCACCAAAGCAGAGGGGCAATGATCGTCGCGTGGAGGCATTGCACATTGCTGCCGCTGGACGATTGCCTTCATGCTCTCCAATCGTGGGCCCCGCAATGACACGGTCGGCGCTGCATCGGTGTCTCCAGCGGCAAGGTCCAACGCGCCTGCCATGCCTGCATCGCCGGAGGCGGCTTCTTTCATGTCGACATCGCCGGGGTTCAGACGGTGGAGGGCACGCTCTGTCGCTTTGGGGGCATTGAGCGAACCGGCAGGTTTGCAGTCACCAACCAGTGGACAAGGCGGATCGCAAGACCGCGTGCGATGTCCTCGAACATCCGCTCAGCACCCTTCCCTGCCGATCCCACACGATCCTGACCCCCTTTCATTGATTGCTGCGCAATCAACTGCCGGACAATGGTTGACGGCATCCGGTTCGCCGGGCAGCCCAGAAACCGGATCATCGCATTCTTGCGGCAGATGCGCTTCGACATGATCTGCGAGGTCAATGGGATCGAGCACCGCCTGACCTGGGCCAACAATCGGTGGAACTACGAGAACAAGAAAACAGTCCGGAGAACTGTTTTCCCGAGGGGCAGCCAAGGGCAGCGTCCGTCAAGCCGGTGTGCATCCGAGGGATGGCCGTCTGGGGACGAAGGTCAGGCGGTCTCGGTCGGGATGCCGGGGAGCGGGTCGATCCTTGCGGTGTCGGTCGGGCTGAATGCCCCAACCTGCATCGGGCGATGCCGGCTCTGCCGGTCGTCGTTCTGCCCGGGGGCGCGCCATTGATCCGCCATTGTGCCGGAACCCATGGCGCATCGATGGCTCGCGCCGCGGCGGCCGTTGATGTTCAGCGTGACGGCAACCA
>JBGTLJ010000083.1:0-2445 GCA_041744175.1 Oceaniglobus sp.
CGACGCGCAGTTCGGTGTTGGGCAGGGCGGCGACCTCTGCCTCGATCGCGGCCAGAGCCTGGGCTGTCTGTTCCGGGCGGTCTGCAATCCGCTGGCTCGCGCTTTCGTCGACCACCGCGATCAAGATGTCGCTCAGCGGCGTGCGATCCTCCTGCTGAAGCGACGGATTGGCCAGCGCGGCCAGCAGAACGATGGCCGCAAGCCCCCGCAGCCACCAGCCCGACAGCCTGCGCCAGATGCAAAGCGTCAGGACGGCGATGGCAAGAGCGCCCAGACCCGCGAGAACGGCAACCGGCACCAGAGGGTCGAAGATCACGCTATCCATTCTGCACAATCCCTGTTTACGATCGGCAAAGCGCAAAGTCTGGCGCGGCGATGCCTTCGGCCGGAAACGCAACCGTTCGGCGCCCGCGATCGCCCGCGCGTCGCTCCGGCAGCGGTCATTGGCCCAACCTGTCCAGCAAGGCGGGAACGTGGACCTGGTCGGATTTGTAGTTGCCCGTCAGCACATGCATGATCAGGTTCACGCCGAACCGCATGGCGATCTCGCGCTGGCGTTCGCCGGCATAGCCGCGGCCCACCGGGAACATCGGAGTGCCCCTTTCGTCCTCGGCCCAGGCCGACGCCCAGTCATTGCCGCCGATCACGACGGGCGTCACGTTGTCGTTGAGATTGCGGAACGGCATTCCCTCGGCCGATTGCGCATCCGCGGGCGCAGCCTCCGCCCAGACATCGCGGCTGACATGACGGCCGGGAAAATCCTGCAACAGATAGAACGTGCGCGTCAGCACGTGATCGGACGGGATCTGTTCCAGCGGCGGGATGTCGAGCGGCATCGCCAGTTGCTGCAGCTTGCGCCCGTTCCCGGATCCGCTGCCGAATCCCGAAACATCCGCATCGCGGGTGTCGAACAGGATCATCCCGCCGCTGCGCAGATAGGTGTTGAGGCGTCCGTAGGCCTCATCGCTCGGTTGCGGCTGGGCTCCGGTGACGGGCCAGTACAGGAACGGAAAGAACGCCAGTTCGTCGGTTTCCAGGTTCACGGCGATGGGATCGGATGGCTCGATAGAGGTGCGGGCCAGCAACGTCCGGGACAAACCGCGCAGTCCCGCCTCTGCCACACGGTCAACCTCGGCGTCGCCGGTGATGACATGGGCCAGCGCCACTTCGGACGTGGCCGCAAGCGCGAAACTGTCTTCCTGCGCCGCCGACGGATCGGGAACGACAAGCAACAGAGCCAGCGCCATCGTCGCCGCGCGCGCGCCTGTCAGACGGCCCGCAACCCACAGCGCAGCCAACACATCCAATGCCAGGAGCCCCAGCGCGAGGGACAGCAGCCACCCCTTGAGGGCGGTTTCCCGTGCCACCGCCAGCCCCTCGACCGGGATGCGGGCGGGCCACATCGTTGGCGAAAGGGTGGCGTCGTCGGACATGACGTTCAGCGCAATGCGCCGATCGTCGCCGGCGTAGAGTCCCGGCGGCGTGTCGGCCGACGGCACAGCCGCAGCCAAGGCGGCACCCGGTATGCCCGGCAGGGTGCCCGCATCCTCGATCTGGCCAAACGCGTTCAGCACCTCGTCCGGCGCCCATGTCGTGCCCTCCAGATCCTCGGCCGCGGGGCGGGCCGGGCGGGTGGACACGGCCAGCCGTTCAAGCATCTGCACGAACAGACCCGACAGCGGCAGCGAAGACCATTCCGCGTTGGCGGTGACGTGGAACAGCACGACCTGTCCCTGGCCGACCCTCTTGCGCGTTACCAGCGGCGTGCCATCGGCCAGGGCCGCGATCACCCTGTCCCCCAGTTCGGGGCCGGGCTGTGCCATGACCTGGGCGTTGACGGTCACATCCGCAGGAACCGGCAGCCCGAAAAACGGTGATGCTTCGCCGAAGGCCCGCAGGCTCTTGGGTTCCCCCCAGCTCATCGCGCCGCCCACCGTCCGACCACCGGCGCGCAGCCGCACCGGCATCAGCGGATCCTCGACATCGCGGCTCAGATCGCTGGCGGCAAGCCGCGGCCCGGCAAAGCGCAGCAGCAACCCGCCCTGATCCAGCCAGTCCTCGATCGCCTCCTGTTCGCCCGCCGTGACCGTGGCGACATCGGCAAGAACGATCACATCGGGATTGGCAAGCAGCACGTCATCGAGCGCACCGTCGATCAGATCGGCCGTCGGCTCCAGCGCCTGTTCCAGATAGTGGGTCGGCGACAAAAGCTGCAAGGCCTCGCGGTCGTCTCGCCCCGAGATCAGCGCCACCTCGCGCCGCTTCAATCCGTCATCGGTCAGCGTCACGGCCCCGGCCGAGCGCAGACCGTCGAGCTGGAAACGGGTGATCCGGTTGCGCAGTTCGGGGGGCAGCGACAGGGCCAGTTCGGCGTCGGCCGCACCGGCGGCAAAGGTCATCGTCGCACGCGCCAGTTCGCGTTCAACGCCGTTCGGATCCAGCCCG
>JBGTLJ010000084.1:0-3789 GCA_041744175.1 Oceaniglobus sp.
CGCCGCCGCCTCCTCAGGCGTGCAGGTGCCGGCCTGTGCACCGGCGAACAGATCCTCCATCCTGTCGGGATGCCAGGCGGTGCGGACGGTTTCCTCGGCGTGGTCTGCGGCGGTGGCCCCCAGCGCGCGAAACGCCGCGCGTCGTTCGCGCAGAGCTTGAAGAAAATCCCTGAACGTGCTGATATCATGTGCCTCCGACAGGTTCTTCAGGGCTGGCGCGAACCGGGTGTCGGCCGGATCGAACAGGGCGTCGGGACGGAATGTCGGGATCACCCGGCCATTCCATCCGGACCCGGCGATGGCGCGGTGATGGTCCAGCGTATCCGTCGCGGCATCGGTGGTGGCCAGCACGTCGATGCCGAACCGGTCGAACAGCGCACGGGGACGGAAATCCCGCGTCTTCAACGCGGCGTCGATCCGGTCATAGATCGCATCGGCGGTGGCAGGGCCGAACGGCGTGTCGATCCCGAAGGTTTCACGGAACATGTGGGTCAGCCACGCATGGGACGGAGTGCCGAGGAACAGGTGCCAGTGCGCCGCGAACAGCCGCCAGATGGCGCGGGTGTCGCGATCGGCGGGCGCAACGCCGATGCCGAGATCGCCGAAGGCGACGCCGCGCGAATGCAGCATCCGCAACAGGTAGTGATCGGGGATCAGGATCAGGCTGGCCGGGTCGGGAAACGGTTCGTCGTTCGCGAACCATGCCGGATCGCAATGTCCGTGCGGCGACACGATGGGGTCGTGGCGGATGCCGTCGTAAAGTGCGCGTGCGGTGTCGTCCATCCGGTCCCCCGATTTTGTCCAGCCTATCGGCGCGGGCTGCGGGGACAAGCGCGATTGCCGCCTTGCACCCGGCCTGTGCATTGGGCCACAAGCGGGGGAAACGCGACAGGGAAAAACCATGAACCACATCGTTTCCGTCAAGGATGTGCGCAAGACCTATGGCAGCGGGTTCGAGGCGCTCAAGACGGTATCGCTGGACATCCGCGAGGGCGAGATCCTGGCGCTGCTCGGGCCCAACGGTGCGGGCAAGACGACGCTGATCTCGGTAATCTGCGGCATCGTCAACATGACATCGGGCAGCGTGACGGTGGGCGGGCACGATGTGGTGACGGCGTTCCGCGCAGCGCGCAAGCTGATCGGGCTGGTGCCCCAGGAGATCAGCCTGGAGCCGTTCGAAAAGGTGATCAACACAGTGCGCCTGTCGCGTGGCCTGTTCGGGCTGGGCCGCGATGACGCATTGATCGAAAAGGTGCTGCGCCAGCTGTCTCTCTGGGACAAGAAGGACAGCCGGATCACCGAGCTTTCGGGGGGCATGAAGCGGCGCGTGCTGATCGCCAAGGCGCTGGCGCACGAACCCCGTGTGCTGTTTCTCGACGAACCCACTGCCGGCGTCGATGTGGAGTTGCGCCGCGACATGTGGCGGGTGGTCGACGACCTGCGACGCGACGGCGTAACGATCATCCTCACGACCCATTACATCGAAGAGGCCGAGGCAATCGCCGACCGCATCGGGATCATCGCCCATGGCGAGATCCTGCTGGTCGAGGAAAAGGCCGATCTGCTGGCCCGGATGGGGCGCAAGCGCATGGTCATCGAGTTGCAAAAGCCGGTCGATGCCGTGCCCGAAAAGCTTTCAGGCTATGATCTGGCGCTGGGCGACGGCGGCACGCTGGTCTATTCCTACGACGCGCGCGGGGCCGGGCGGACGGGGATCACCAAGCTGCTGTCGGACCTGTCGTCGGCCGGGCTTGCCCTGCGCGACGTGCAGACCCACCAGAGCAGTCTGGAGGACATATTCGTCGATCTGGTGCACGAGGACACGCCATGAACCTGCACGCCATCCGCGCCATCTATGTGTTCGAGATGTCGCGCACGTTCCGCACGATCCTGCAAAGCGTGGTGTCGCCGGTGCTGTCCACATCGCTCTATTTCGTGGTGTTCGGTGCCGCCATCGGCAGCCGAATCGACCAGGTCGAGGGTGTGAGCTATGGCGCGTTCATCGTGCCGGGGCTGATCATGCTGTCGGTTCTGGTGCAGTCGGTCAGCAACGCCGCCTTCGGAATCTACATGCCGAAATTCATCGGCTCGATCTACGAACTGCTGTCGGCACCGGCATCCTACATCGAGCTGACGGCGGGCTATGTCCTTGCGGCGGCGACGAAATCACTGACCATCGGCCTGATCATCCTCGCCACGTCCTTCGTGTTCGTTGACATCTCGATCCAGCACCCGGTCTGGATGCTGGCGTTCCTGGTGATGACCTGCCTGTCGTTCTCGCTGTTCGGCTTCATCATCGGTATCTGGGCGCAGAGTTTCGACCAGTTGCAGATGATCCCGCTCCTGGTGGTCACGCCGCTGGTGTTCCTTGGCGGGTCGTTCTATTCGATCACCATGCTGCCGCCGGCCTGGCAGACGGTGACGCTGTTCAACCCGGTGGTCTATCTGGTGTCGGGGTTCCGCTGGTCGTTCTTCGGCGCCTCGGACGTCCCGGTGGGCTGGAGCATCCTCGCCATTGCCGCATTCACCGTGCTGTGCCTTGCCGTCATCGCTTGGATCTTCCGGACCGGATACCGGCTGCGCAAGTAAGGCGATTGCATGCCGGTCAGGCGATGTCGCAGACGTCCCGCCAAGCAGATCTAAGCCCGCCTGAACTGGCCGCCAGTCAGACAATTGCGATGACTGCCTATCCCTCGTCGGACAATGGTGGAACCGTTCGAAGATACAGTATGATCGCCGCCAGATCGTCGGACGTGGTATTGGCCAGGTATCCATAGGGCATTGGCGGTTTCATATCGCTGCCGTCGGGTTTCTTGCCGTGGGTGATCATGGCGCTGAGTTCTTCGTCGGAATAATCTGCCAGACCGTCGGAACTGCTCGTCAGATTCGAGGAAAACGACATTCCCCAAGGACCTTCGAATTCGCGCCCCCCACGCCCCAGGTCAGATTCATACAAATGGCCTTTCGGGCCGAGGGGCGTGTGACATTCCATACAATGGGCGATTGTGACCAGATATTGTCCGTATTCGACGCTGACCTCTTGAGGCAGGTCCGGAACGGAGCCGACGGGCGGACCGTAGGACTCTGGCACCGGGCCATTGTACGTCGATTCAGGAACGGTCTGGACGACAGGCGGAAGACTTCGCAGATAGGCAACGACTGCCGAAAGGTCCGTATCCGAAAGGTGGCGATAGAGTTCGATCGCCATTGGCGGGCGGATAACAGTGCCGTCGGGACGAATCCCCTCCCTGATTGCGCGCCCCAGGCCTTCATCCGACCATTCGGCAACCCTGCTGCCCGGCGATATGTTGGGAACATGCGCATTGAAATCCGGGGTCCTGATGACAAAGCCGCCGCCCAGTTCCATGCCGGAAACCGGCCCGTCCGGTCCCTTCGGGGTGTGGCAGTTGCCACAGGCCATGGGCCCGTTCACCAGGTATGCCCCACGCTCGAGCGGTGTCTCTGCCGTTGCGGCACCCGCGACAGATACACCGGCCAAAAGCGCATACAGAACATTGTTCAAGGTGCGTCTCCCTAATTCAGCCTCGTTGCCCAGCATCCAATTCAGACTCCAATATTAACATGACGTAACGTCCAGATCTGGGCGAAATGCGACATCGAGCGGGCTTGGGCGCAGAACGAACCCTAAGAGTCTGATTCAAAACTAACCGAACGCTTTCAGGTTCTTGCGAGATGGCGGGTGACGCGCCGAATGTGGGCAATGAGGATCCATGCCTCGGCGCTTGCGATGGATTTTTCCCAATCTTTTGACAGGCGGCGGCATCGTCC
>JBGTLJ010000085.1:0-5363 GCA_041744175.1 Oceaniglobus sp.
GCGCAGGTCTGCCGCCCGGTCCCCCCGGCCGTTGGCCAGCGCCTTGAGGGCCTGCGCCAGCAACGCCATCCATTCCGCCGGTTCGCCGAAGATCAGCGGATCCTTTTCCCCCGCGAAGACCTTTTCGCGGAACACCTCGCAGATGATCGCCTCGCGGTATGTCTGGGCCATGGGCAACGCCAAGGGATCAAGCTCGGCGCACAGCTTCAGCTGTGTGATGGCGCGTTTCCAGTCGCCCAGCACGCACAGCAGCTGGAACAGGAAGACCCGCAGTTTCGCATCGCCGGGATCAGCGCGCACTTGCCCCTGAAGGGCCGAAAGCGCGCCTTGCAGATCGCCGGCCTTGAGATGGGCTGTGGCGTCGGTTTCCAAATCGGATCTCCCGGCAGAAAAATTGAACGTGGGTGGCCGCCGCCCGGGATACGGGGGCGGCGGCCGGACGGGGATCAGGACAGATCGGTGTTTTCGCGGATGTCGTAGCCAAACTTGATGTCGGCCCCGACGGCGCCCTTGGTGTCCTGCGCCTTGTAGATGGTTTCGAGCTTTGCGAAGTTCAGCGAATAATTGCAGGTCAGGCGATCCTCGCCGCCGCTGCCACCGGTGCTGACCGACGTGACGATGACTTCGCTGAGGGTGTACTTGATATACTCAAGCTGCTCGCCGCCCGCCTTGCGCACCACCAGTTCGGCCTTGGCGAAATGCTTGCCGGTCGAACAGTTCTGCATCAGCTTGGGTGTCGACGAGTCGTAATACCCGGTCACCGACAGATCCTGAAAGTTCGCCTTGCCGGACCCGCCGCCGCCGCTCATGTGCATCGAGCCGCTCTGGCTGACCCCCCATGACCATGCCAGGACATCGACCCACTTCTTGTGTGCGCTGTCCTCGGATTCGCCATCGATGCCTTCCATCTTGAGAAACATGTCTACGGCCATTTTCAATACTCCTTGGTGTTGGGGCGGGCACCATGCCCGCCGTTAAATTGGGGTGCGGCCGAAGTTGCGGTCCGCACGGTGGTCAATCACGCCTTTTCGGTCGGCAGTTTGGACACCAGCCGAAGCGACACCGACAGCCCCTCAAGCTGGTAGTGCGGACGCAGGAAGAACTTGGACTGGTAATAGCCCGGATTGCCCTCGACCTCGGACACCTCGACCGCGGCGCCGGCCAGCGGCTTTTGCGCCTTGGTGCGTTCGGTCGAACTGTCGGGGCTGCCGTCGACGTACTGGAGGATCCACTTGTTGAGCCATTTTTCCATGTCGTCGCGGGATTTGAACGACCCGATCTTGTCGCGCACCATGCATTTCAGGTAATGCGCGAACCGGCAGGTGGCGAAGAGATAGGGCAGCCGTGCCGCGAGGTTGGCGTTGGCGGTGGCGTCCGGATCGTCGTATTCCACCGGCTTGTGCAGCGACTGGGCGCCAATGAACGCGGCCATGTCGGTGTTCTTGCGGTGGATCAGCGGCATCAGGCCCAGCTTGGCCAGCTCCGCTTCTCGGCGGTCGGAAATGCCGATTTCGGTGGGGCATTTCATGTCGACGCCGCCGTCATCGGTGGGGAAGGTGTGGGTCGGCAGGTTTTCCACCGTGCCGCCCGATTCCACACCGCGGATCCGCGAACACCAGCCGTATTCCTTGAAGCTGCGGTTGATGTTGGTGGCCATCCCGTAGGCCGCGTTGACCCAGGCGAACTTGTCGGACTCAGCGTGCCCGGTGTCTTCCTCGAAGGCGAATTCCTCGACCGGGTTCTGTTTCGCGCCATAGGGCTGGCGGCCGAGAAACCGCGGCATGGTCAGCCCCAGATACTTTGCATCCTCGCTGTCGCGCAGGGATTTCCAGCCGGCATATTCAGGCGTGCTCTGGACCTTTGCCAGATCGCGGGGATTGGCCAGTTCCTGCCAGCTGTCGAAATTCATCAGCGACGGATCGGCGCCGGTGATGAACGGCGCGTGGCAGGCGGCGGCGACCTTCGACATCTCGCCCAGCAGTTCCACATCCGGGGCGGAATGGTCGAAATGATAGTCCCCGACCAGACAGCCGTAGGGTTCGCCGCCGAACTGGCCGAACTCCTCTTCGTAGAGCTTCTTGAAGATCGGCGACTGGTCCCAGGCCGCACCCTTGAACTTGCGCAGGGTCTTGTGCAGGTCCTTTTTCGAGATTGCCATCACCCGGATCTTGAGCATCTCGTCGGTTTCGGTGTTGTTGACCAGATGATGCAGACCGCGCCAGGCGGATTCCAGTTTCTGGAACTCCTCGTTGTGGATGATCTCGTTGACCTGGGCGCTCAGCTTCCTGTCGATCTCGGCGATCATAGATTGCAGCGAATGCAGGACGTCGTCGGATATCAGGCTGGCGTTCTCCAGGGCCTGACCCGCCAGCGTCGCCACCGCCTTTTCCACGGCCGACCTCGCGGTGTCGCTGCGTGGCCTGAATTCCTTTTGCAGCAGCGATGCGAAATCGCCCTCTGCGGTCTGGGTCGCGCCCTCGGCGGTTGCGGATTGTGTTGCTTCCTCGGCCATTGTCGCGGCTCCTTATTCTGCGGGCTTGTCGTCGCCGGCGGGGGCGGGGGCCGCTGCCAGCGTCTTGAGCAATTCGGGGTTGTTCATGGTGGCCGAGATCAGCTCTTCGGCGCCGGGCTTGCCATCCATGTAGCTCATCAGGTTGGACAGCTCCTCGCGCGCCTCAAGAAGCTTGCGCAACGGTTCGGACTGGCGGGCGATGGCGGCGGGCGAAAAGTCGTCCATGCTCTCGAAGGTCAGGTCGACCGACAGGTTGCCCTCTCCGGTCAGGGTGTTGGGGACGGCAAACGCCGCCCGCGGCTTCATCGCCTTCATCCGGCTGTCGAAGTTGTCGACGTCGATCTCCAGGAACTTGCGGTCGGCGATGCCCGGCTGGGCGACTTCGGACTTGCCGGCAAGATCGGCCATCACTCCCATCACGAACGGCAGCTGGACCTTCTTTTCGGCGCCGTAAAGTTCCACGTCGTATTCGATCTGCACGCGGGGCGCCCTGTTGCGGGCGATGAATTTCTGCGAACTGGACATCTCTGTCTCCCTGGCTGTCGTATTTTGTGGCGGGTCGTGCGGTGCATCGTCCTCAGGTCAGGTTCGACCCTAGGCTGAAGGTTGACGTTGTGTCACTCCGGGTTTTCCATACCTCCGACACGCTTGACGTTCTCCAGGCCAAGCGGCGCAAGATCCTCGATGATGGTCAGGAAATCGGCCCCCACCAGCCGCCGGCAGCGGTTCAGCAGAACCGGCAGCGGGCTTGAGGGTTCGTGCCGGGAATAATAGTCGATGATCCGGCCCAGCGCCTTCTCGACATCGGCCTGGTTGTTGATCGCGCCCGAACCGCCGGTCGTGGCGGGGGTGGCGGGGGCGCCGTCTGTGCCTGTGTTTTCAGTCTCTTGCACGGTTTCATCCTCGGGCACGCCAACCTTGGGGGCAAGGATCGACACGGCCTTTTTCAGCATCGCCGACAGCGGCCCCAGGTTTGGTCCCGCACCGGGCAGCCGGTCGTCGAACACCGCATTGATCGCCGCGATGTCATCGAGGGCGAGCCGCGCGGCATCCAGCCCTGCCGCCAGGATTTCGGGTGCGGTATCCTGGAACGCCGCGGACACCGTCTGCGCGGAGGGCGGGTTTTCCATACCTTCGGGCACCGGCACCTCGCCCTCGGCAATCGCGATGTCGCGCATCGACAGGCGGCCGAAGGCGGGGCTCTGGGTCAGCGGCGCGTAGCGCAGCGCGCGCAGGACGGTGGTGTTGTCCACCAGTCCCAGCATCGAATTGACCCGCATGGTGGGATCGTCGTCGTCATCGGCGTCAAGCTGGGGGTGGCAGCTGTCCCAGTAGGTTTCCAGACAGGTGCGCAGGAACTGCGTCGCCTCGGCCAGACCCGGCAGTCCGTTCAGCCGCAGTTGCGCATAGCCATGGAGGATCGCGGCGCGCAGGTCGTTGGAATGCTCCAGCACCGCCGCCGCCTGAACCGCGATGGCCTGGGCGTCGGGCTCCTGGGCGGCGATGATCTCTGACCCGGCCTGACGCTCCTGTTCCGGCCGGGCTGCCAGAAGCATGTCGGTGAACACCTTGTCATATTCCAGGTTTCCACCGCTGGGTGCATTTTCGTCGTGAAACCTGGCAGCAATCGGCACGTCCGGTCCTCCCCTGTCCCTGTCCGTCTTTTGCGGAGCATAGCCTTGGCGGCCCCGGCCCGTTTGCCGGACCGGACGTGCGGGGCGCATGGTCTGCACCGGGAAGGTCCAAAAATCGCTGGACAACCCTGACGCGAACAACAGGCGGAGTCCCGCCGCATCATGACGTTAGGTCAGAGAACAGGTTGACGCAATAGTCTGTCGTCGGCCTGCCCAAAGGTCACCCACCGACGGGGGCGCGCATTGCACGGCATCCGTCAGGCCGGTGCCGGTGCCGCATGCGCGCCATCCGTTCAGATTGAAGGGGCGCGGCGATGCCTCTGATCGAGACGGCCGTGTTCCCTCGGTCATTGTCAATCATTCCTTTACGATCAAGGCTGCATAACGCTGGGTAAGACCGGTGTGGCTTGCAGGCCCATCTGTTGCTAGAGTGCATCCAGTTTCGCGCGACCGGACTTGAAAGGGCATTGGGGCCATGGGCATCTTGCTGAATCTTACTGCCTCTGCGCGCAGGTTCGCGGCGATCGGTCTGCTGTGCAGCATTGCGATGTCGGCAGGCGCACAGGACAACCCGTTCGCAGGCGGCTGGACCCTCAATGCCGAAAGCTCCGCCCTGCGGTTCCAGTCGGTCAAGAACGACACCACCGTGGAAACCAGCAGCTTTGCCGCCTTCGACGGCGCCATCGCCGAGGATGGCACCGCGACGGTGCGCATCAAGCTTGATTCTGTCGACACCAAGGTCGATTTGCGCAATGTGCGGATGCGGTTCCTGTTCTTCGAGACGTTCCAGTTTCCCGAGGCCGTGATCACCGCCCGGCTGGACCCGGCGCAGCTGGCCGACCTGACAGACGTGCGGCGCAAGCTGATCACCCTGCCCTACACGCTCGATCTGCATGGCGTCACCACCGAGGGCGAGTCAGAGGTCACCGTCACCCTGATCAGCGACACTCTGGTCGCCGTTGCCTCCGGCACGCCGATTTCGGTGGCCACGTCCGCGCACGATCTCGACAACGGCATCCGCAAGCTGGAAGAGGCGGCGAACGTCAGGATCGTGCCGTCCGCAACGGTCAGCTTCGACATGATCTTCGCGCGTGCCGCGCCAGAGGCCCCCGCCGTGATCGTTGCCGCCGCCACCACCACCACGGATGCGGTGGAACCGGCCGGGAATTTCGATCTCGCCGCCTGCAAGGGCCGGTTCGAGATCCTGTCGCGCACCG
>JBGTLJ010000086.1:0-6457 GCA_041744175.1 Oceaniglobus sp.
CGCCATGGAAGCCGACAGCACCGCGACGAGGCCTCGCTTCGGCCACACTGCCCCATCGTGCGCCATGTCAACGACCGGGCGATCTGCCGGGCCGCGGTTGGCGGTTCCGGCCCTGACCGGCGCCACCGAGATCCGCGATCCCGGACCAGTGGCGCAGCATGTCCGGCCGATCTGCGACAGGAGCTTGATTTTCCACTTGCCGGGCCGGGGCGCAGCGACCTAGGATTCGCCTGACCTCGATGCCCACTCTGGTATGACAGCGGAAATCCGGAGGGCAGTGCATGACAGGCCATTCTGCCGCATCCCGCGGTGTCGGATCGGAATTTCGCCCACTGGACCGACAACCAGGCAATGACCGACGAAGCCCGGATCTCAGATATTTCGAGGATCAACCAAAACCGCATTGCCCCGGCGTGGCCATCGCGCCGCCCTGAAACGATCATGAAAAGATCATCGAAATGACCGATCAGACCACCTATCCCCGGGGCCGCGCGCTGGCCCTCGTGGCCTATATCCTCGACATGGCCGCAGACAACGGCCACGACCGCGATGTGGTCGATGCCCTGACCGATGAGGTCTGCGAGGATCCGGGCGAACGGGTGCGGCTGATCTCAGCAACAGCGGCATCCCAGAACCGCGAGGTGCCGTTGCAGATCCTGGAACTGCTGGGACGGCGGATGTCGCGCCAGCGCGAGGCGCTGGACCGCGAGATCGACCGCGACGAGGTTTATGGCAAATGGGGTCAGCGGATCGCGGCCAGCGGAATTCTCGCCTCGGTCGGTTTTGTTGCGGGCGGCATACTGACCGGCCTCTGGGGCATCGCGGTGATGGCCGGCGCGGTCCTTGCCGGGGCGGCGGTGACAAAGGCCCGGGGCGATCTGAAACGCAGGGCGCGCAAGGCGCGGCGCATGTGCGAGGAAACCGAACGGCTGATCGACCTCGTCAAGGGTGCCGCAGCGTCGCCCTGATGCGGCCCATATGGATTTTTCGCCCGCAGATGCTATATTGAAATCAAAGGAGACTGGACATGCTGGAATCTCTCTCGACCGAAATGATGCTGGGAAGCGGCCTGCTGGGAATAAGCGGCCTTGTGATGGCTGCCAGCTATATGATGGCCCGCCGCCCGCAGGTCACCCGCAAGACGGTGAACATCGACAACGCCGTGCAAAATGCTCCCTATCACCGGTTGCACAACGTCCTTCCCCGCCAAGTGTGAGCGCGCCGCCCGACGCCACCTGCAAATTCCGATTGCCTGCCGGATATATCTTTGCAGTATTAAGGCGAGCAAACCCATTGGGTCACAGGTTTCTGATCCAGCGAACCGGTGAGGCAGGGGTGAAGGTAAGGTTAGTCTGACTTTGCTAAACGCAACCGCCCTGCAATCATCCCCTTACTGGAACCAGCCAAGGGATAGGGCAGATGACCAATCAGACTAAACTCGGACACAATCTCTATCTCTGGACACCCAACGGCGGAATCACGCCCGAGGTTGTCATCTCGTGCCATGGCGGCATGAGCGGTGCGACATTCGTTGCACGTCAGGGCACGGTATTCCACTTCTACAGCGTCGCGTCCAAATCGGCCTACGGCACGCTGGACAAGACCCTGCACCCCGACCAGATCAAGGACACGACCGATTGCAACCATGCCCGTGCCTCTTGGAATGTTGCCGACGACTATTTGCTCAGCAAGTTCCAAGGATCGCACGGCGGCAATTCCGAATCCTACGACGACATCAAGACCTTCGTGAAAACCAACGGTCGATCCGTCGTGTCGGTGCGCAACCGCACCGGGGCCCACCAGCTTGCCGTCGCCAGCCCGATGACGCTCGGCATTCTCGTGCAACTGCTCGAGACGCGCTATCCCACAACCCTCTTTACCTATCACTGCCTGTTCTGCCGGGTCGATTCCACCGGAACCTCGCCCTACAAGAACATGCTCACGGGCGAGGCATTCACGGGCTAGCCATCAGGCGATCCATTCTCCTGCAATGACCCTGCGATCGTATCGTGCCCGGTTTGCCGGACAAGACCCCGGAGCCCGCGCCGCGCGATCCCGCCCGCGATCGCCAGGCCGGTCGCCTGTCCCCTGCGGTGCCCCGTCGATCGGCTCCGCTTGTGCGCCGACCTGCGGGACGAAACGCATGGTCTGCGTCGCACCCACATCTGCCTTCAGTGTCACCGTGCCGGCCACCATCCGGATTATGTCCAGCGGTCTGCACGGCGCATTCGGCCTCTTTGGCCTGTTCCGTTCCCGCGATCCGACGATGGTCCGGCCATGGCCGAGCCTTCGGGCATGGCCGCTTGTCATCGGTCGGCTGACAGGGGCGACACCGGGCACTCTGTCCACCGCCCCCCGGCACCCGGACGCCGCTCGCGACCGCGCCGTTGACATCCCCGATCCGCTCGACCCGCGCGCCGGATGGGTCTATCACTGACCCTGTCGTTTGCCATTGCGCGCTGACGCACCGTCTTGTCCGGCACCGAAACAGCAGGGCACCCAACGCGTTGCCTGGCTCCGCACTGCAGAACCTGTCTGAAGGAAAGCTCCCATGGCATTGAAAACACGCCACTACGACCGTCTGGACAATGGCGGCCTGACATTCACCGAACTTGGCATGGGCACCGCTCCGCTGGGCAATCTCTATCGGGCCATCAGCGACGAGGACGCCCACGATACAATTCAGGCGGCGTGGGACGCCGGTGTGCGGTACTATGACACCGCGCCGCTTTACGGCTACGGGCTGGCCGAAACCCGGCTCAACCGATTTCTGCGCGACAAGCCCCGCGAAGACTATGTGCTGTCCACCAAGGTGGGGCGCTGGCTGGCTCCCGCGACTGCGGAAAGGCGGGACGGCATCGGCAAATGGTTCGACGTGCCACACCGCACCGAGGTCTACGACTATACCTATGATGGCGTGATGCGCAGCCTTGAGTTTTCGTTCGAACGGCTAGGCATTAGCCGGGTCGACATCCTCTATGCGCACGATCTTGACATGTTGTCGCGCGGCGACCGCGCCGCGCTTGACGTCTCTCTCAACCAGTTGATGGACAGCGGATATCGCGCGCTGCTGGAAATGCGCGATCAGGGCGTGATCAAGGCGTTCGGCGCCGGGGTGAACGAATGGCAAAGTTGCCAGTGGCTTGCCGAGCGGGGCGATTTCGACATCTTCCTGCTGGCCGGACGCTATACGCTGCTGGAGCAGGGGGCGCTCGACACCTTCCTGCCGATGGCAGAGGCGCGTGGCATCGGCATCGTCACCGGCGGCGCCTACAATTCCGGCATCCTGGCCACCGGGCCGAAACCCGGCGCCTATTACAACTACGATCCCGCACCTCAGGACGTGCTCGACCGGGTGGCAAGGATCGAAGCGGTTTGCGGCGATCACGGCGTCCGCCTCATCGACGCGGCGTTCCAGTTTCCCTTGTTGCACCCCTGCGCCCTGTCGGTGGTGCCGGGCGGGCAGGGTCCGCAGGAAACCGCAAGCAACGTGCAGGCCGCCGGGGCGGCGATTCCCGCCGCGCTATGGTCCGACCTGAAGGATCGGGGTCTGCTGCGCGCCGATGCGCCAACGGGCTAGAACCATCGTTCGGGGCGTCGGATGCGGTCGGCCGCGATCCCGGTGATCGCTCCAGGGCGCAGATCAGGACCGAAGCTTGACGATCCCGCTGACGGCACCTGCTGCTGCGGTGCAGCATTTCCGCGCACTCGGGCCATGCAACGGTGCATCCGGGCGTGCAGGGGTTCAAAAGGGTTGCAATGCAATCCCGCCTCCCCAATACGCAGCATCGAAGTTAACCCTTAGACAAGACCCCGCTGGCACACTGCCGAGGTACCCCGCCCGAAAGGATCATCCATGTCCGCAAAAGACATGTCTTCCGACTTTGCAGACGCCATCGCCCGGCATCTGGCCTATTCGCTGGGCAAGGATCCGGCACATGCCCAGGTGACCGACTGGCGCCACGCCCTGTCGCTGACCGTGCGCGACAAGATCGTCGATCCCTGGTTCGATTCCACCCGCGCCACCTATGCGGGTCAGCACAAGCGGGTCTATTACCTGTCGATGGAATTCCTGATCGGTCGGCTGCTTGAGGATGCGGTGGTCAATCTGGGGTTGCTCGATACCGCCGACAATGCCCTGCGCGCCCATGGGGTCGATCTGGTGTCGGTGCTTGAGGATGAACCCGACGCCGCGCTCGGCAATGGCGGGCTCGGCCGTCTGGCCGCCTGCTTTCTCGAATCGCTCTCTACCATCGGCTGCCCGGCCTATGGCTACGGCATCCGCTATGAACACGGCCTGTTCCGCCAAAGCTTCGAGAACGGGATCCAGAAAGAGGCGCCGGAGGATTGGCTGACCCAGGATCACGACTGGGAATTCGAACGCGCCGAGGCGGCCTATACCATCGGTTTCGGCGGCGATGTGGGCAAGGACGGCTGGAGTCCGAACGAAACCGTGATCGCCAAGGCCCACGACACGCCGATCATCGGCTGGAAGGGACGCTGGGCCAACACCCTGCGTCTGTGGGAGGCATTGCCGACCAACCTCTTCGATCTCGACCGCTTCAAAGCCGGCGATTACTACGGTGCGGCCGAGCCCGAGGCGCTGGCGCGCACCATTTCCCGCGTGCTCTATCCCGACGACACCACACCCGAGGGCAAGCGCCTGCGCCTCAAGCAGGAATTCTTCTTCACCGCCGCATCGCTGCGCGACATCCTGCGCCGGTTCGATTCCGAATACAGCGATCTGTCGCTGCTGCCCGACAAGGTCGCGATCCAGCTCAACGACACTCACCCCGCCATCGCCGGGCCCGAACTCGTGCGCCTGCTGCACGACGAAAAAAGGATGGATCTGCCCGCCGCCATCGACACCGCGCGCCGCTGTCTCAGCTACACCAACCACACCCTGCTGCCAGAGGCGCTGGAACGCTGGAGCGAACGGCTGATGTCGGATCTGCTGCCCCGCCACATGGAGCTGATCGAGGCGATCGACGACGCCCATCACAAGGCGAACCCGAATCGCACCGTGTCCCTGCGCGCCAACGGCGAGGTCAAGATGGGCGAGATCGCGTTCACCATGGCCCACAAGGTCAACGGGGTCTCTGCGCTGCACACCGAACTGATGAAACAGACGGTGTTTTCCGACCTGCACGCCCTGCACCCGAACCGCATCGTCAACCAGACCAACGGCGTCACCCCACGGCGCTGGGTGCTGTCGGCCAACCCGCTGCTGTCCGAACTGATCACCAACGCCATCGGCGACGGATGGATCGACGATCTCGAACAGCTCCGCCAGCTTGAGGGCATGGCGGACGATCCCGCCTTCCTTGCCGCCTATGCGGGCGCCAAGCGCACCAACAAGGCGGATCTGTCGAACTGGTTCGCCAGGGTCCACGGCCTGACGCTCGATCCGGACGCGATGTTCGATGTTCAGATCAAGCGGATCCACGAATACAAGCGCCAGCATCTCAACATTCTCGAAGCCATCGCGCTCTGGCAGGACATCCACGACGATCCGAACGGCGACTGGACCCCGCGCGTCAAGATCTTCGGCGGCAAGGCGGCGCCGGGCTATGTGTTTGCCAAGCAGATCATCCACCTGATCAATGCGGTGGCGCAGACGCTGAATGCCGATCCGGTGACGTCGAAATGGCTCAAGGTCGCCTATCCGCCGAATTATAACGTCACCCTCGCCGAACGGCTGATCCCGGCCGCCGATCTCAGCGAACAGATCTCTACCGCCGGCAAGGAGGCATCGGGCACCGGCAACATGAAATTCGCGCTGAACGGCGCCCTTACTGTCGGCACGCTCGACGGGGCCAACGTTGAAATCCGCGAACACGTGGGCGTTGACAACTTCTTCCTCTTTGGCATGACCGCCGCCGAGGTGGTGGAGCGGCGACAGATCGACGGTCACGCCGCTCTGGCCATTGCCGCCGACCCGCGCCTGCAACGTGCGGCCAAGGCAATCTCGGACGGCACGTTCAGCACCGACGATCCCGACCGTTTCCGTGCCATCACCGACGATCTGGCCGGGCCGGACTATTTTCTCGTCGCGTCGGATTTCACCGACTACTGGCGCGCCCAGCGCGAGGTCGACGCCGCTTACCGCGATAAGGATCACTGGACGAGAATGGCGCTGCTGAACACCGCGCGTTCGGGCTGGTTCTCGTCCGACCGCACCATACGCGGCTACATGGCCGACATATGGGGCGCAAAGGCGGTCGGCGGGGCGACCTAATCGGACGGGGCAGGGAACCCCCTCTGCCGCAGGGGGTTGCCCGTCATGTAGAATGACGTACCGTGTGAGACATGAAAACACCCAAATCCACCGCCAAGAAATCCGCCGCAAAACCCCGCAATTCCGTCGCACCCCCGCGCGCGCGCAAAGCTGATGGCGGACCGGACGCTGCGCCCGCAAAGGCCTCTGCTGCAAAACCGGCGGCCGCGCGCAAGGCAC
>JBGTLJ010000087.1:0-5704 GCA_041744175.1 Oceaniglobus sp.
AGCGCCGGGTCTGCCAGCTTGTCAGTGTCGATCCAAAGACGGTCCGGCGAGAACGCCCGCTGGACTGCCCTGAGATCCGCAAGGAAATGAGGGAGATCGCTGGAGAGCGGCGCCGGTTCGGCTATCGCCGGATCGGCATCCTGCTTGAGCGCAAGGGCATGACGATGAATCACAAAAAGCTGTATCGGCTTTATCGAGAAGAAGGGCTGTCGGTGAAACGACGACATGGTCGGAAGCGGGCCCGTGGATCTCGCACGCCGATGCCGGAGGCCGCGCATCCAAATGTGCGCTGGTCACTCGACTTCTTGGCTGACAGCTTCGGTGCCTCGCGCAAATTCCGCATCTTGGCGGTGATCGACGACTGCTGCCGAGAGAACCTATGCTTGACCGCCGACACAAGCATCTCGGGTGCCCGCGTGGCCCGCGAGTTGGATACACTGGTGCGGATCTACGGAAAGCCTGCATGCATCGTCAGCGACAATGGCACTGAGTTCACCAGCCGGGCCATCCTGAAGTGGGCTGATAAGAACGGAGTGCCTTGGCATTACATCGAACCGGGCAAGCCGCAGCAGAACGCCTTCATCGAGTCATTCAACGGGAGTCTGCGCGACGAGCTCTTGAACGAAGAGATCTTCGATACCTTGGACGACGCTCGCAGGAAGCTGGCGCTCTGGCGCTACGATTACAACGCCGTCAGACCGCATTCCTCGCTCGGGAACCAGACGCCGCTCGAAGCGCGCCGGACGCTTGAGCAATTTGAGGGCTCTGCGCCCGGCGCGCTTGCCCAGAACGACCGACCACACTACCAATCTCAAACCCGCAGACTCTCGTTATGAACGAGGGACCAAAGGGGGGCAGGTCACAGGTCCTGGACTGCCTGCGCTCATTCAACCGGCTGTGAAGTTCGGTAGCGGTAGGACAGGCTGGTCGCCGTGCTCGTGTTGTATTACGTCGACCATGCCTGACAATCTGAGCAACAATACGTCCAACGGAACAAAAACATGAGAAACCCCAAAGAGAATGACTTCGCCGGCCGTCGCAGCGCTGCGGCCGATGCAAAAGCTGCCCTGCTGCAATCGCATCGGGCCGCACAGGAAGCTGCCGAACCTACCCGGGTGGCGCGGCAAGCGGAGCGCCAAGCGGTGGCGACAGCCCGCGACGCCCGTCAGGCGGAACGGGCGCAGAACAAACGCGACGAGGAGGACGCCGTGCGCACTGAGGCTCTGGAGGCCGAAAATGCTGCCAAAGCCGAAGCTGAATCACTGAAGGTCATTGAGAAAGACCTGAGCGCTGACGTCGTTGCTGATTACGAAGCGGCCCGGAAAGCTGAACGGGACCGGCGCTACGCAAAGCGCAAAGCGCAAAAGTAGGAACTGGAATCTACGCATTGATAGTCGCGACAGGAAAAACGTCAGACCTGTCGCAACGACATCTGATCGAGAAACTTTCCGGCAATAGCCTAGTGACGCCTTAACCTGTCAGTCGCCAACTTACTCAGACGCGTGGCTTTCACCGCGCGTTGTTGTTTTGCCGATCGACTTGACCCGTTTTTCCGTTTGGCACTGACCATGCTGGAAAATAGCAATCTTACGGAAACGCGACGGAACTTCTGGTCGCCGGTGGGTCACGACATTTCGGAAAACTGGGTCAATTCCTGACAGAATTCAACTCCTTACCATTTACATCACTCATGCTGACATAATGGGCTATCCCCTCGGTACTACGAGCGTAAATGCGCTTCCTTGACCGGGACCGTCACTCCGTGCCGAAACTTGACCGCCGTGCAGATCCATAAGTTGCTTCACAAGAGCCAAACCGATCCCAAGTCCCCCGCGGGCGTCGCTACGATGATTTTCCACCTGTTCAAACAGGCCAAATATGGATTGTAGAGCATCCGGTTGGAGACCAAAGCCGTTGTCGGTAACGATCACCTGGTAGGCCATGGGACCTGACGTCACCGCAATTTCGACCAGGCCGGCCTCGGGCGTATACTTTGCGGCGTTGTTCAACAGGTTGATGATGCATTGGGTTATGCGAACCTCATCAGCCGTCACGGGTAGGAGCATCTCGGGGATTTGCAGCGTGAGATTGTGATGCTTATCTGTCATCAAAGTCTGGGTCATCTCGACCGCCATGTTGATCGCGTCCTTTAGATCAAAGGGCTTTTTGCGCAGCTCGATCTTGCCTTGGCTGATGCGCGAGATGTCCAGCAGGTCATCGACCAGCCGCAGCAGATGCGACATCTGGTTCTGCATCAGGCCGCCGATTTCTTCAGCACGCTCCGCAGTTTCTTCCTTACCCACTCCGTCGCGATTGCGGCGCAGCAGGCGCAGTCCGCCCTGAAGGGCCGCCAGAGGGTTGCGAAGTTCATGGACAAGGATCGCAAGGAATTCATTCTTGCGCTGATCTGCAAGTTGCAGGGACTGTGCCTGGGTCTGCAGCAGATCGCGCTGTTCGGCGATCATCTGGCGCTGGCGATAGATCTCCAGAAAGACCTCTGCTTTGCTGCGCAGCACGTCGGGCTCGATCGGCTTCTGGATGAAATCGACCGCACCAGCTTCATAGCCGCGAAAGCGGCGTTCGGCGCTATGGCTGCCGGCGGTCACAAATATGATCGGCACCCGCCGCGTCCGTTCACTGCCGCGCATCAGCTCCGCCAGCTCGAACCCATCGAGCCCGGGCATCTGCACATCGATCAGCGCCAGTGCCACGTCGTGATCCAATAGCAACTCCAGTGCCTCATCACCCGACCGGGCCTTGAGCAGGGTCAGGTCATCTCGCTTCAACAGGGCTTCGAGAGACAGCAAGTTCTCCGACAAATCATCGACAAGTAGAAATTTCACCGGATCCTTCATAGCGAGATACCCTGCAAAACGGATGAGATGTCAGGAAGGCTCAGGACACGGGCCTGCGGGCAAGCTGCGACCGCGGCCTCTGGCATGGCCTTGGCATAGGCCGTTACCGGGTCTTGCACGATGGTGGTGCCGCCTACCGCGGCGATGGCCTTCAGGCCTGCGGCACCATCGTGATTGGCCCCGGTCAGGATAATGCCCGTCAGGCGGCTCCCCCAGACTTCAGCGGCGCTTTCAAAAGACACATCGATCGATGGGCGGGAAAACAGAACCTCTTCTTCGTTCGACAGGGCAATATGCGTCTCGTCCTCAATCAGCATGTGATAATTCGGCGGGGCGAAATAGATGACGCCGGCCGTGACAGGTTCCTTGTCCGTGACCTCGATCGCCTGCAGCTTGCACTTCGCCGCAAAGATATCCGCCAGCATACTGTGTTTATCGGGCGGGACATGCACGATCACGTAGATCGGACGCGCAAAGTCTGCGGGCAGGGCAGGAAGGATCAGCGAGAGTGCCTCCAGTGCGCCGGCGGAGGCCCCGATGATGACTGCCCCTTGTGACGTCGGTGTCATGCGCTCGTCCTTTGATAGATCTTCTCGTCCCGGATAAAATCGCGGAACGCTGCGGCATGGTCGGAAAAGCGCAGGGTTTCCTTGGCCCCCAGACCCAGAAAGGCATTACGGGGCAGGGCATCCTTGAACAGACCGACAGCGCGGTCCTGCAGGGTACGGTCAAAATAGATCATCACATTGCGGCAGGATACGAAGTGCATTTCGCCGAAGACCTGGTCGGTGACAAGGCTGTGGTCGGAAAAGACAACGTTGCGGCGCAGGCTCTTGTCCAGCACGCAGCGATTGTAACCGGTCTGGTAATAATCAGACAAGGACGTCTTGCCGCCCGCAAGCCGGTGGTTTTCCGTGAACAGACGTACCCGTTCCAGATCGTAAACGCCCGCCTGCGCCTGCGAGAGGGCCTCGGGATTGATGTCGGTGGCATAGAACAGCGTGCGGTCTTCCAGACCTTCTTCGCGAAACAAAATAACCAGCGAATAGAGTTCCTCGCCATTGCTGCACCCCGCGACCCAAACTTTCAGGGAAGGGTAGGTGCGCAGATGTGGGACGACCTTCTCGCGGATCGCTAGAAAATAACTGGGATCGCGAAACATCTCGCTGACCTGCACCGTCAGATACCGCAGCATCTGCGGCAGCATATCCCGATCATGCAATAACCGTTCTTGCATGGCCGAGATTGTGGCGCAGTTCAGGTGCTCCTTGGCCTGTCGCAGCCGGCGGCGGATTGACGACATCGCGTAGTTGCGAAAGTCGTAGTGATACCGGTGGTACAGTGCATCCAATAGCAGCCGGATTTCGATATCCTCGACCTTATTGAATGTGTCGGTCATTGCGGCATCCAGACGCGCACCAACGACAACAGCTTTTCGACGTCAAGCGGCTTGGCCATGTAGTCGTTTGCGCCCGCCTCTATGCAGCGGCGCTGATCGTCGGGCATGGCCTTGGCGGTCAGCATGATGACGGGCAGTTTCTTCCAGTCGGTATTGTTGCGGATGCGGCGCGTCGCGGTCAGACCGTCCATCACCGGCATCATGACATCCATCAGCACCAGATCGATCCGGTCGTCGGGCGTGGACTGCGCCTGTTCCAGCTTGGTCAGGGCTTCTTCACCATTGCGGGCGATCTCGATCACCGCGCCGCGCGGTTCAAGGATATTGGTCAGCGCATAGACATTGCGGACATCATCCTCGACGATCAGGATGCGGCGACCTTCCAGCAGGGCATCGCGGTTGCGGGCCTTGCGGATCATCTTCTGCTGTTCGTCCGGCAGGTCGGATACGACCTGATGCAGGAACAGCGTCACCTCGTCCAGCAGCCGTTCCGGGGACTTTGCCCCCTTGATGATGATAGATTTGGAATAGCGCCGCAGGTCCTGCTCTTCGTCCGCGCTCAGCACGCGGCCGGTATAGACGATGACCGGCGGAAAGGAATGGGTGCCGTCCTGGCTGATCGTATCCAGTAGGGCAAGACCCGATGAATCCGGCAAGGACAAATCAAGCACCATGCAATCGAAGGTCTGATCCTTCAGCAGCGCCAGACATTCAGCAGCCGTACCGGCTCCCACCGCTTCGACGTCATGCGAGGCAATCAACTTGGCGACCGCGTCGCGCTGCACGGCGTTATCTTCGACGATCAGGACGCGCCGCACGTTCTGAGAAACCTTCGCGTCCAGCGTCTTGAAGATGTTCACCAGCTCGTCTCGCAGCACGGGCTTCATGGCGTAGCCAATGGCACCCAGTGACATGGCGCGTTCGGAGTAATCCTCGCCCGAGACGATGTGAATGGGAATGTGCCGCGTGCGCACATCCCGCTTCAACCGGTCAAGCACCGACAGGCCCGATTGATCCGGCAGGCCCACGTCCAGCACGATGGCGCTTGGCATGAATTGCCGCGCCAGTTCCAGCGCCTCTTGCGCCGTGCCCGCGACAAGGGCGTGGAAGTTCAGCTCGCGGGCCAGATCGCGCAGGATCATGGCAAAGGTCTGGTCGTCCTCAATGATAAGCAGCTTGCGCGCCTGATCGCCCGCCTGCATGCGGTCATCGTCCACGATACCGGTGGAATGGGGGCGGGCCTGCGCAGGCGGCGCATCCGCGGGATCCGGGGCGACCTGCGGCACGGCCGGGGCCATCGGTGCGGGCTGGACCGGGACACGGACCGCTTCGGGATCGAAGACCTGCGGGATGACGACGGTAAAGGTGCTGCCGGTGCCGGCAGTGCTTTTAAGATGCAGCGTACCCCCCAGCAGCCGGACCAGCTCGCGTGAGATCGACAGCCCCAGCC
>JBGTLJ010000088.1:0-2799 GCA_041744175.1 Oceaniglobus sp.
CCCACGGCCGCGCGTCGGCAGGCAAAAGCACGTCGATCCCGACCGGTGCGCCGTCCGGGCCCGGGGCGGGCAGCCGCGCGCCGAGTCCGGAAAAGTAGAAGATCACGGTGTCGTCGGCGGTTGCCTGATTTGCCAGTTCCGCAAGCCCGCCGAGGATCGCATCGCGGGTCGGCGGGGCGGCGGGCGCCATACCTTCGGGCAGGGGAGCCACCGGGTCGGCAAGCACCGCGATCCGGTCGATGCCGCGCATCCTTAGGGTGCGGGCCATCAGCCCAACGTCGTTGGCAGGGCCGTTAAGATCGGCATCGAGATGGCGATAGTCGCCGACCCCCACCAGCAGGGCACGGACATCTGCGCGAACCGGCTGAGCCATGGAAAGAGAGGCGACGCACAGCGCAAGAAACGTAAGCGATTTCATGCCGACACCATGGCCCAGCTTGGCACGCGGCACAAGGAATCCCCGGCGCCATTTCACGGTTTTCAGGGCTGATCATCGACCGGTACAGACGGTCACATCGCCCGGCACACGTGGCAGGCGAAACGCAGCGCGTCCGGATCCGTCATGCGTTCAGTACTTTGGACGGCGACCCGGCGTCGAGCGGACGGGACAGCCTTGAGTGAAAGGGCGAATCAAGTTTCCGGGGTCACGCGCGACCGGACCGGCGCAAGGCCAATACAACCATTGCGGGTCAAGGTGCGGATTTTTTGCCTGCGGTCACAATCGGACGTGTCCTGCCGGCACGACCGGCGATCCCCCGCCCTCCCGCACGGCAGACCATCAGACGGTCGTTTCGCGCCCCGTGCCGCGGAGCCGCGCGATGTTGGCTGCGTAGATTTCCGGGCGATCGACCGATCCGCCCCTGAACACCGCCGATCCCGCCACGAGGATGTCCGCCCCCGCAGCGATGCAGCGCCGCGCGGTGTCGGGATCGACGCCGCCGTCGATCTCAATCAGCACCGGGCGGTCACCGATGGCCGCCCGAAGATCCGAGATCGCCGACAGCCGGGACGCCACGAAGGACTGGCCGCCGAACCCCGGGTTGACGGTCATCACGCAGACCAGATCGACCAGATCCAGAAGCGGCGTCACCGCATCCACCGGGGTGCCGGGGTTCAGCGCCACGCCGGCCTTGCAGCCCGCAGCGCGGATCGCCTGGAGCGTGCGGTGAATGTGTGGCCCTGCCTCCACATGGGCGGTGAGGATGTCGGCCCCCGCCGCCGCGAACGCGTCGATATAGGGATCGACCGGCGCGATCATCAGATGAACGTCCATCACGGTAGAAATGTGCGGCCGCAGGGCCGCGCACATCGCCGGGCCGAAGGTGATGTTGGGCACGAAGTGCCCGTCCATCACATCCACATGGACCCAGTCCGCGCCCTGGCTTTCAATGGCGCGGCATTCGCGTCCGAAATCGGCGAAATCGGCGGACAGGATCGACGGCGCGATCCTGACGGGATGTCTGTCGGGCATGGCATCACTCTTGCGACGGGAATCGTGGTGCAGGGGATAGCTGAAAAGCAGCGTTCCGGACAACCGCGATCCGGGAGACGCCCTTTGCGCCCCGCCCGACATTGCCAAAATTCCGGCCCCGTGCAAGGGTCGGCGACACCGATCGCGACGAGGCCCTGCCGATGAACACCGAGACGCCCGTTGCCGCGCAGATGCCCTTTGCGACCCAAGCCCGCAACCCGGGGATGGATCTGGACATCGGATGGGTGCGCGGCGTCCAGGCCAACACGTCGGCCATCGAGAGGCGCGCCGCGACCCTGCCCGGGCGCCGTTCGGTGAAGAAGGATCATCAGGCGGCGTGGCTGCTGCGCGCGGTGTCCTGCATCGATCTGACCACCCTGTCGGGCGACGATACCCCGGCGCGGGTGCGGCGGCTGTGCGCCAAGGCGGCCAGTCCGGTGCGCGCCGATCTCTTGGCGGCCATGGGGATGGGGGCGATCACCACGAGCGCGGTCTGCGTCTATCACGACATGATCGAGACGGCGGTCGAGGCTCTTGCCGGCACCGGCATTCCCGTCGCCGCAGTGTCTACCGGGTTTCCCGCCGGGCTGTCGCCCTATCGCCTGCGGCTGGCCGAGATTGCGGAATCGGTGAGGGCAGGCGCGTCGGAGATCGACATCGTGATTTCCCGCCGCCACGTGCTGAGAGGCGACTGGCAGGCGCTTTACGACGAGATGGCGGAGTTTCGCGCGGCCTCTGGTCCGGCGCATGTAAAGGCGATCCTTGCCACGGGCGAACTGGGGACGCTGCGCAACGTCGCGCGCGCGTCGCTGGTGTGCATGATGGCGGGGGCAGATTTCATCAAGACGTCGACCGGCAAGGAATCGGTGAACGCGACGCTGCCGGTGTCCCTGACGATGATCCGGGCGATCCGCGCCTATCAAGGGCGCACCGGGATCCGGGTAGGATACAAGCCCGCGGGCGGCATTTCCAAGGCCAAGGATGCGCTGGTCTATCTGGCGCTGATCAAGGATGAACTGGGCGACCGCTGGCTCAGACCCGATCTGTTCCGGTTCGGCGCGTCGTCCCTGCTGGGCGACATCGAGCGCCAGCTGGAACATCACGTGACGGGGCGGTATTCGGCGGGGCATCGTCATGGCATCGCCTGAGTTTCTGGCAACGGGGAAGTGGCGATGAGCGTGGCTGAGATCTACGAAAATATGGACTATGGGCCCGCGCCGGAAAGCGAAGCCGAGGCGATGGCCTGGCTCGACGGTCACCACCGCGCCTTCGGTCTGTTCATCGGCGGCGCGATGACGGCACCCGGCGCGGCGTTCGGGACTCGCAAT
>JBGTLJ010000089.1:0-2842 GCA_041744175.1 Oceaniglobus sp.
CTTCCGATACATCTCCACGGTGATGATCCTCCCGCCCTCCCTGCAAACCGCAGGACGGACATAGGTGGACGACTATTCCGCCGCCCGCAGCGGGATCAGCCCGCCGCTACCATGGCCGACTTTCTTACCGCCGTTCTCACGGACATGGTCGACGCAGGCACGGCGGCGGGCGGGGCTCAGAAGTTTCCCGATGCGCGACGAATGCCTTCACGAGCACCTGTTCTTCACGATGAAGAATGCCCGCGCCATGATCAGAGCCGGGATCCCCGACGACAACACCGCCCGCCCGCACTCATCGCAGGGCTGCCTCACCCGCGCCGCCTTCGCCGAAACCTTGCGCCCGCAACCGGCATCGGCGCTGCGCCACCTGGAAAGTTCCGCGCCAATGCCCCTTGCCTATGGACCCGGCGCGCACGACTCTCACCCCGTTATTCCAGTCGACGCCGGATGAGCGATGGGGGTCAGGTCACTGCTTTCCAAGCCGGGCGGCGACGTTGGGGACAATTCGGCGATGTGGGCTTCTTTTCGTCCCCGAAGACCCAGATGGGGGAATCGGCGGGATCCGTGTTCGCCGAAGACCGTATCGAGCGGCTGGTCCAGATCGCGGTTGAGGAAACCAGAATTGCTCGATGTCAGACGTTCCGGTCCGGCACCTCACTTGCCAGCCCGAGTCCGCGAACGCGGTCCCTGACCGCTTCGGCGACGGCATCGACGACTGCCGAAGGGAAGTTTCCTGGCAGCGGCGCTGCGGCAGCTTCGAGTGCTTCGGGCGCTCTATCCGCGACCTCTTCGATAATCATGCTCGCCCGCTTTCTCGAGAAACCGGCGCGCATGGCCGTCTGCATGAAATGCCGACCGTTAATCCGATCGAGGCGGTAGTGGCGGTTGTCACCGAACGACATTGCCGTCTTCATCTGTTTGCGTTCGATCTGGCGAGCGTTCAATGCCATCTGGGCCGTCAGAATGTCGTAGAGTGGCGTCATGCGGTAACTGCCTCCGGGGCTCAGGAACACGCTGAAGTTCTTGGCATGACCGTCCGTCGCGCCAATGAGCCAGAACACCAACTGTGCTTTCAAAAAAACCTCCTGATCCTCGATGGGTGTATCGCTGCCCTTGAGAAGGTCGAATACGTCAACCACGCCCGGACCGCCATCGCTTTGGTATTTCAGCGTCGGCGGCACGGATAGCGCCTGACAGCAGTCTTCCTGTGGCAGACGCAGCAGGCGTCCGTCCTTTGTCCAGCGGCGGTCGAAACGTTCGATGACCAGTGCTTTGGTCTCGCCGAAAATCTCTATCGTAGCCGTGTTGACCGGCAGGCCGAAAGCTTCGGTCAGCTTCAGGCAAAAGTACTCGTTCTCGACGTTGTCGGATAGGTCCATGCCGCCGGGCAACCGGCCGATCTGTGTCTTGATGATATGTGTGGTCGGTGTCGTGCCATGCGGCTTGATCCAGTTGTTGTCATGGTAAAGCAGGGCGGTCTTTTCCTGCGCGCCCGCTATGGAGATTCGAAATGCATCATCGCGCGCAAGGCCGAGCGGCGCTTGGCTCAGGCCGTTGAGAATTATTTCGATGGCGGCGGCATCGACGGGTTCGCCGCTCAGCTTTCCGGCAGCGTCAGGTAGATCGTCATCGCCGGCGATGAATTGCAGCGCGCCGACGCAGTCATGGCCGATCCTTGCCAGCAGGCTGTAGGCATCAATGCCGCGTGCGCCGACCTTTTCGGCAACCAGACGGCGCAGCTTGTCCGAGTCCGGCAGCAGGTTTTCGAAGACGGCGGCGACGGGTTCGCCGCGATAAGGCGATTCCCGCAGCGGCAGTGAAAGCGAAACCGGCAGGGCATGTTCCCAGCCCAGCCAGTTGTCATGATACGAAAAGCCGATCGCACCGCTGGTCGCATGGCTCAGGGTGCCGACGCGGCGGTTGTTCAAGTACACGCGCAGTGGTGCATGGGCCGGGCGCCGTCCCATCAGAACAGCTCCTCGATGTCCCGTGCATGCCCTTTCGAGCGCCCGCCGATCCTGAATTCAAGGTCGAGGGCAGCCAGAACGGTGAGAATGGAGGAAAGTTTTGCGGGCTTTTCACCGCTTTCGATGAGAGAGATCGTGGCTTGACGCAGCCCCGCCCGTTCGGCGAGTTGCGCTTGCGTCCAGTCGCGCTTCTTGCGAGCGCGCTGGATGATGGTTCCGATCTGTCTTGACGTGCGTCCTAGGTCGCTCATGATAATGATATACGTTGTGGCGCATATCGTGTCAATATGCGTCAAAACGCATAATGGGATGGTATGCGCTTGGACGTATAGATCTGCTTTCTTCGCCGCAGACCACTCGACGGGTTTCGACGTCGATGATTTCAGCCTGATTGCGACCAGGCGTCAGCGACCACGGCCACGGGTTGACGGGCTGTCTTCACCGGGTTTCTCCTTGTCACGGATTACATGCGCCCGGTGTCGCGCAGGCCTGTTGTCACCGTGACGACAGGAGTGTCGTGCCGCAGTCTTCAAGCGGGGGGTCGCGGGCGTGTATGCGCCGGCAGTCCGTCAGAACGTCGGTGCCGAGGCGGCGCGGACGGTTTCGGTGCGATCCCATTCGCCTGCCGCGTCGACGAGGCATTGCACCATGAAGCTTTCCGGCCCCGACAGGGTGCGGCCTTCTGCATAGATGGCGCGCGGGATCAGCGGGCGCCGGGGCCGGAACGGCCGCACCACCAGCCCGACCGCGCTGACCGTGCCCAGCAGGAATGGATCGCTGATGGCGATGCCGGCGCCTTCGCGCACGAACGCGGCGGCGCTGATCGAATTGCCGATGGCGATCGACAGGTCGCGCCGGGTGCCCTCGGCCTCGAA
>JBGTLJ010000090.1:0-3552 GCA_041744175.1 Oceaniglobus sp.
CGTCAGGGCCGCGACGACATCCGGGCTGAAAAGATCGCATTTCTCATGCGCAGCCAGAACGAAGCTACGCTCATAATAGGGAGTCGATGCCCCGGCCAGAACGGGTCCGGCCGCCATCGCCAGGGCTAGGACACCCGTTGCAGCACGGCTCATAAAGGTCGAAACAGCATCTTTCATATCCCGAACATGACAGCATCAGGTTCCGGTCCCGTTTCCTTTCAGGGTTAGCAAAATGCTTCTGTCCAGCGACCTCTGGGTCAGCGCCCTGATCCGCCGTGCTGAAATCGGCGGGGCCAATGCCGTGGTCGTGCGCAAGGGCGATGCCCGCGCCGGGACCGTGATCGTCAAGGCCTATGATACAGCCAGCCGTCGCGCCCGGCTCTATACCGAAGCCTTCGGAACTGACGGTGATCGCCTATGGATCCAGCCTGTCACCAGCGAGGTCGAAAGAGATCTGGACGCCTATATCCAACGTCAGATCGGCTATGATCCCGATCTCTGGGTCGTCGAAATCGAGGACCGGGAGGGTCGCCATTTCATCACCGAGACGGTAGCTTGAATAGCGGCCCATCATCTTAGGACCTGGTTAGTGTCCCGGTCGCAAATCCTTAACTGCGTTCGTGAACCCGACCGAAACAGCCCCCGGATAGATTGGCGATGTCGGCAAGAACTGTCGGCGTTAGTCGAGTGACCCCATGCTGTTTCTTTTGAACGATGTCGTATTCGATCTGGACGAGGCCTCCCGTGTCTCGGCCATCGATGCGCGCCGTTTCGAGCGGCTGGACTTCGACTACGTCATGGAAATGGGCTGTGAGCTGTTCGCCGAAGCCCCCTTGCTGCACCGCACCGACCCGGAACGCGCCCTGCGTCTGGCTTGGCTGATCGCCGACCGCTCGCCCGGGGTCAACGCCGCACTGTTCGCCGCGCCAGAGGCTGGATGCGACCCCGACGTGGTCGAACCCCAGTTTTGCGCCCTGCCCGACGCCGTCATGACCCAACTGGCCACCCGCGCCGACAAGGGCCGTCTGGACGCCGTCAGTGCCGACCGCGCCGTCTGGGGCCGTATGGCGGCCTAGTCTCAAAGGCTCCACTTTCAAAACTGGCCCCGACGTGACACCCTGCAACTGTAAGGTATCTCTCCAGGGATCGGCTCATGCCATTTGTTCAACGCATCATTCTCCTGACGGCGCTCGCCGTGGCCATTGCGCTTTCGGCCACGACGCAGGCCCATGCCGACTGGCGCCGGGCGGAAACCGAAAACTTTGTCATCTATTCCGATACAGGCGAAGGCGAACTTCGTGAATTCGCTCGAAAGGTCCAGCGGTTCCACGGCGTCCTTCGCACCTTTTACCCGGTAACGATCGATACGATCCCGCCCAAGCTGGAAATCTATGTCGTCAACGGCAATGCCGAAATGCAAAAGGTCGTCCCGGGCATCGGCTCGGGCATTGGCGGTTTCTACAGCGCATCCGAAAATCGCATCTATGCCGTCGTGGACCGACGTTCCGGCAATGGCGACAACACCCTGTTCCATGAATACACGCACCATTTCATGCAGCATTACCTTCCCGGCCCCTATCCAGCCTGGTTCGTGGAGGGTTTCGCCGAATACTACGCCACCGTTGACATGAACCGCAGCCGTTCGCGCGTCGGTCTGTTCAATCCCGGGCGTATGAACTCCCTGACCGGACAATTTCAGTGGGTGCCGATGGAAGACCTTCTGGCCTCGCGCACCAGCCAGTTGCAAGGCAGCCAGATCCATATCTTCTATGCCCAGGCCTGGGCCTTGACGTCCTATCTCTACAGCACACCCGAACGTACCAAAGGTTTCGGCGCCTACCTTCAGGCACTGGGACGTGGCATCGATCCCATCACGGCGCTGGACGGTACAATCGACATGACACCGCGCGAGCTTGAGGACGCCGTACGCAGCTATCTGGGTCGCGGGCTTCCGCTGCGCGATGTGCCCTCGCCCGAAGATGCGGTCGATGTCCGGGTCACGAGCCTGCCGCGCAGCGCAAACGATCTGTTGCTGGCAGAGCTACGCGCCTCAGCCAATCGCGTCAGCGATGAAGACGCGCCTGCATTCCTGGCCGAAGTCACAGCGGCGAGTGCCCGATATCCTGGCGATGCGATTGCGCTCGTGGCTCTGGCCGAAGCTCAGCTTCAGGCCGAGCAACCGGCCGCTGCTCAAGCGACACTGGCTCCACTGGTCGAGGGCCCGGACGCCAACCCGGATGCCCTGCGCCTGACGGGCGAAATCCTGATTGCACGTTATCGGGATATGGAGGACCAACAGTCCGATTCTGCCCTGACCTTGAGGAACCAGGCCCGTCGCCTTCTGGCCCGGTCGCTCGACGCCGATCCATTCGATTTCCGCACCTATCTGGCGCTGGACGATACACGCAGAAGCGAGGCCACCTATCCCGATGACAATGACCTGCAATTGTTGAGCGATGCGGCTACATTGGCTCCACAGGTCACCTCGGTTCGCTATCGGGCAGCCCAGGGGTTTCTGGCACGCGACCTTCCAGTACAGGCGATTGCCTTGCTGGTCCCGGTTGCCAACGATCCCCACGGTGGCGAGCGACTGAAGCCGGTTCGTACCCTGCTGTCCCAGGCGCGACAGAAGGCCGGGCTGGAAAGCGCATCCGAGTCGGAAGCCGACCTTCCCCCCGATGCTGATGAGGGCGCAGAGCCTCCTGATGCTGACCACGGCGGCGAAGTTGTGGTCGGCGCCGAGCCTGCCGCCTGATCTCATACGGCGACTTCGATCTGTGATGGCTCGGTGCGTGACTTCCCCGTCCCGACGCGCTACCTCCCGCCGCCATGTCCAGACTGACCCTGCCCGAGCACGCCACCCCGTCTCCCGATAAAAAGATCGCCGCCGAGGCAGCGAGGCGGCGCACCTTTGCCATCATCGCCCACCCCGATGCGGGCAAGACCACCCTGACCGAGCATATCCTGCTGGCCGGTGGGGCCATCCGTGCGGCCGGGGCCGTGCGGGCACGCGGTGAAAACCGGCGCACGCAATCGGACTGGATGAAGATCGAAAAAGAGCGTGGCATTTCGGTCAGCGCCTCAGTGATGACGTTCGAACACACAACGGTCGACGGCGTGGCCAAGATGTTCAACCTGCTGGACACGCCGGGTCACGAGGATTTCTCGGAAGACACCTATCGTACCCTGACGGCTGCCGACTGTGCGATCATGGTGCTGGACGCCGCCAAGGGGATCGAGCCCCAGACGCTGAAACTGTTCGAGGTGTGCCGCCTGCGCGACATCCCGATCATAACCTTCATCAACAAACTGGACCGCGAGGCCCTGGACCCGATGGCGCTGCTGGACGAAATCGCGTCCCGACTTCAGCTTGATCCCGCGCCGATCTGGTGGCCCGCCCAGAGCGGCAAGCGCCTGCGCGGTATGGTCGAGGTCGGCACCGGAAGGTTCCAGCCCTACGCCCGCAAGATTCCCGGCGCGACCGAGGATGCGGGCCACCCCGACGCCCTGCCCTTGGCCGAGGCTGAACGCTATTTCGAGCCAGGGGAACAC
>JBGTLJ010000091.1:0-2003 GCA_041744175.1 Oceaniglobus sp.
TTTTGCTGCGTGCCGCCGACCGGTTCGGCCTGTCCGCGCGGGGCTACCACCGGGTTCTGCGCGTGGCGCGCACGATTGCCGATCTGGCTGGACAAGATGACGTCGATGCGGGCCACATCGCCGAGGCGCTGAGCTTTCGCCTTCCGCAGGGCAAATAATTCAGCCGGTTCGCCTTTCTATGGCCTCCCAGATCAGCCCGGCGATGTTGCCGCCATCGAACCTTTCCAGCTCCTGTATCCCGGTAGGAGACGTGACGTTGATTTCGGTCAGGAAGTCGCCGATCACATCTATGCCGACAAAGATCTGCCCCTTTTCACGCAGAAGCGGCCCGATGGTGGCGCAGATTTCCAGATCGCGTTCGCTCAAGGCCACCTTTTCAGGTCGCCCGCCGACATGCATGTTCGATCTGGTCTCGCCGGCCGCAGGCACACGGTTGATTGCGCCCACAGGCTCTCCGTCCACCAGAATGACCCGCTTGTCGCCCTTTGTGACCGCAGGAAGGTATTTCTGCGCGATCAGCGGTTCGCGGTTCATGAGACTGAAAAGCTCATGCAGACTGGCCATATTTGAATCGTCCGGGCCAAGCCGGAACACGCCGGCGCCGCCGTTGCCATAGAGCGGTTTCAGGATGATATCGCCATGAGTCGCCTTGAACGCGCGCAGCGTCGCAAGGTCACGGGCAACGACGGTCGGCGGAATGAGGTCGGGAAACCGCAGGCACAAAAGTTTTTCGGGATAGTTCCGGACCCAGAACGGATCGTTGACAACCAGTGTGTCGGGACGGAGAAAATCGAGGATGTGGGTCGTGGTGATGTATCCCATATCGAATGGCGGATCCTGACGCAGCCAGACGACATCCCAATCGGCAAGGTCAACTTCGACCTCTTCTCCCAACGAAAAATGGTGGCCGTGTTCGCGGCGCAGAGTCAGTGGCCAGCCTCGCGCCATCACGCGCCCGGCCTGCCATGACAGCCGGTCGGGCGTATAGTAGAACAACTTGTGTCCGCGTTTCTGTGCCTCTTCGGCAATCCGGAAAGTGCTGTCGGCATCAATGTTGACGGCACCGATCGGATCCATCTGAACGGCGACCTTCAACGACATGTTCTTCCCCTAACCCATCAATGCGCCTTTCATGGCGTCATCGCGCGCCGGTGACAATGGCCGTTGCGTCGCCACCGTTGGGTCAGATGAATGCGTTCTCGATGATTTCGATGCTCCCCGTTTGATCGAACGTCGCGACGTCGAAACGCATGTCGGTATCCTGACCGCCCGGTTCGCCCGCGATGTATTCCGCCGCCGTGTCGAACAGGCGTTGCACCTGCCGCCCGCCCAGCCGCCGGGAGGCATGGCCGTGGCTGCGCGACGCCTTGACCTCGATGAACACCAGCCCGTCGGGTCCGCGGGCGATCAGGTCGATCTCGCCACCGCTGCCCCTCCATCGGCTGTGAAGGATTTCATGACCCCGTCGTTCGTAATCCGCGGCGATCCTTTCCTCGGCGCACAATCCCGCATGATATGAGACAAGTCCGCTCATCCGTCTTCTCCCAGTTCAAGTGCGGCCTGATAGACATCGCGACGTGAAAGCCCCAGATCGTCGGCGACCGCGCGTGCGGCATCCTTAAGCGACATATCCGCCAATGCTCGGCGCAGTGCGGCCTGCATATCCTCGATGCTGGCAGCGTCCCGGTTCCGGTCGATCAGGATCACGATTTCCCCCTTGGGCGGGAATGCCTTATAGTGTTCAGCCACCTCGCCCGCCGTTCCACGACGCACCTCCTCGAATTTTTTCGTCAGTTCCCGGCAGACGGCAATCTGCCGCCCCGTCCCGAGCGTGACGTCGATATCCTTAAGACTTCGCAAAAGCCGCTTTGCCGTTTCAAAAAATACCAATGTCGCGGACACTCCCGACACGTCCCGCAGAACCTTGCAGCGTGCCGTACTTGTCGGCGGCAGGAAACCTGCGAACAGGAACCGGTCGGTCGGCATGCCGGCGATCATCAGCG
>JBGTLJ010000092.1:0-3688 GCA_041744175.1 Oceaniglobus sp.
ACACCACGACCGCCGACCAGCGCGCCCGCGCCGAGATCAGCGCACCCGCCATCGGCGAAAGGCGGCTTGGCGAAACCGTCGCATCCCTGGGCGATCCGACCCGCGCGGGATTCTGGATCAAATCGCCGCTGGTCAAGACCGCCGGGCCGGGCCGGATCGAATATCCCGCGAACGGCAAGTCCGCGGTGGTCGAGCTTGTGCCGCTGGACGGTCCCGCCTCCGGCGGCTCGCAGGTGTCGCTTGCGGCACTGCGCCTGATCGACGCGCCGCTGACCGACCTGCCGACGCTGATCGTTTACGCAAACTGAGGCTGAACGAGCCGCACCCGGCCTATTCGACGGTGACGGATTTCGCCAGATTGCGGGGCTGGTCCACATCCGTACCCTTGGCGATGGCGGTGTGATAGGCTAACAGCTGGGCCGGGATCGCGTAGAGGATCGGCGCGAACAGTGGCGCCGCTGTCGGCATGACCAGCACCTCCCACGCACCCTCCGCCGCCTCCTGCGCGCCCGCCGCGTCAGTCACCAGAACAACCTTGCCCGCCCGTGCCATCACCTCCTGCATGTTGCTCACGGTCTTGTCGAACAGCGCATCGCGCGGTGCCAGAACGATCACCGGAACATCCCGGTCCACCAGCGCGATGGGTCCGTGCTTCAATTCGCCAGATGCATAACCTTCGGCGTGTATATAACTGATCTCCTTCAGTTTCAGGGCGCCCTCAAGGGCAAGCGGATACATCGCGCCGCGCCCCAGAAACAGAATGTCGCGGGCCTGGGCCAGCTTGCCCGCGATGGCGTTGATCCTGGCGTCGGCGTTCAGGGCCTGGCTCATCAGCCCCGGCAACATGCGCAGATCGCGCAGGTGGGTGGCCTGCGCATCCGGGCCGAGCGTCCCACGATCCAGCCCGGCGCGCAGGGCCAGCAGGGCCAGAACCGCAAGCTGGCAGGTGAATGCCTTGGTGGTGGCGACGCTGATTTCGCGCCCGGCAAGGATCGGCAGGGCGATATCGCTTTCCCGCGCGATGCTGCTTTCGGTCACGTTCACCACCGACAGGATCGTCGCCTTGCCAGTGCAATAGCGCAGGGCGGCCAGCGTGTCGGCGGTTTCGCCTGACTGGCTGACGAACACCGCCAGAGTGCGCGGGCCGATGGGCGGTTCGCGGTAGCGGAATTCCGACGCGACATCGACCTCGACGGGGATCCGGGCCAGTTGCTCGAACCAGTATTTCGCTGTCAGGCAGGCATAAAGCCCGGTGCCGCAGGCCACCATCACGATCCGGTCTATGCCTTTAAAATCGGGCAGTTCAGGCGGCAGGGCAATGGTGTCGCCCGTCACGTAATGTGCCAGCGCATCGGCCAGAACCACGGGTTGTTCGGCAATTTCCTTGGCCATCCAGTGTTTGTGGCCGCCCTTTTCCACCCGGGTCTGATCGGCGGACAGCGTCCTGACGGGCCGGTTGGCGCGGCGCCCGGATGCATCGAAGATCTCGACCGAATTGCGGCTCAGGACCGCGCGGTCGCCTTCTTCAAGATATGTCAATCGGTCGGTCATCGGCGACAGGGCGAAGGCATCGCTGCCGACGAACATCTCGCCCTCGCCATGGCCGATGGCCAGCGGCGATCCCTTGCGCGCCACGATCATCAGATCTTCGGCACCATCAAACAGAAATGCCAGGGCAAAGGCCCCTTCAAGCCGTTCCAGCGTCAGGCGCGTCGCCTCGACCGGGTCATGGCCATCTGCCAGGTTTTTTTGGGTCAGCAGGGCAACCGTTTCGGTGTCGGTATCGGTTTCGCAGGCAAAACCGAGGCCGGACAATTCGGCCCGCAACGCACGGAAATTCTCGATGATCCCGTTGTGCACCACGGCCACCGGCCCGGCAAGGTGGGGGTGGGCGTTGGTTTCGCTGGGCGCGCCATGGGTCGCCCACCTTGTGTGGCCGATGCCCGACTTGCCCGCCAGCGGGTGATGCACCAGGTGGTCGGACAGGTTGACCAGCTTGCCCACCGCGCGACGCCGGTCCAGAACGCCGTCGTTGATCGTGGCGATCCCGGCACTGTCATAGCCGCGATATTCCAGCCGCTTCAGCGCCTCCAGAATGATCGGTGCCACCTCGTGGGTGCCCAGAATCCCGACGATCCCGCACATCAGCCGTGATCCTCCGCATCCGCCTTCATCGCCCGCAGCCTTGCCATCAGCCTGGCCGCCAGACCCGGCTTGACCACCTGCCGCGCCCGCCCCAGCGCCAGCGCGCCGTCCGGCACATCCTCTGTAATGACGGACCCGCTGGCGGTCATCGCGCCCGCGCCGATGGCGACCGGTGCCACCAGCATGGTGGACGATCCGATGAACGCATCCGCGCCGATATCGGTGCGATGCTTGAACACCCCGTCATAATTGCAGGTCACCGTGCCCGCGCCAAGATTCGCGCGCGCCCCGACATCGGCATCCCCGACATAGCTCAGGTGATTGACCTTCGCGCCGTCGCCGATCTGGGCGTTCTTGATCTCGACAAAGTTGCCGACCCGCACATCGTTGGAAAGCTCTGCCCCCGCGCGCAGGCGCGCGTACGGGCCGACCACCGCCCGCGCCCCCACGTGGCACCCTTCAAGATGCGAAAACGCGCGGATGCGCGCCCCGGATTCCACTGTGACACCGTTGGCGAACACCACGTTCGGCTCGATCACCGCGTCGCGCCCGATGTGGGTGTCGTGGGCAAAAAACACCGTGTCGGGAGCGGTCATGCCGACGCCGTTTTCAAAGGCTTCGGCCCGTTTCATCGCCTGAAACAGCGCCTCGGCCCGGGCCAGTTCCTCGCGTGTGTTGATGCCCATGGTTTCGGCTTCGGTGCAGGTGACCACACTGGCCGACAACCCCCGGGCCCGCGCCAGACCGACGATGTCGGTAAGATAGAACTCCCGCGCGGCATTGTCATCTCGCACCCCGTCCAGAAGATCGAAAAGGACCGACACATCCACCGCGAAAATACCGCCATTGCAGAGCGTTATCAGGCGTTCCTTATCCGATGCATCCTTGTGTTCGATGATCCGTTCCAGCACTCCGTTCACCAGCACCAGACGCCCGTACCGGCCCGGATCGGCGGGCGTGAAACCCAGCACGACGACGGCGTGATCGGCGCGGGCCTCTGCCATCCGGATCAGCGTTTCGGGTTTCATGAACGGAGTGTCGCCGAACAGGATGAATGCCGTACCCTCGGCCCGATCCAGAATGTCGCGCGCGCATGTCACCGCATGTCCGGTGCCCAGCCTTTCGGCCTGTTCGACCACGACGATATCTGGGTCGATGTCGGCGGCAGCGGCGCGCACTGCATCTCCGCCATGGCCGACCACAAGAATCCTGGCGACGGGTTCAAGGGCATCGCCCGATGCCAGCGCATGGGCGAACAGCGGCGCTCCGCCGATCTCGTGCAGGACCTTGGGGATGTCGGAGTGCATCCGCGTGCCCTGACCTGCGGCCAGAACGATCAGGTGTGCGTCCATAACTGCTCTTTCTTTTTTTATCCGGACCTTTTACGCGAAGGCGGTCGTGCCACAAGGCCCGACGCGATCAAACTCTCTTTCGTCAGGTTACAGGCCCGACGGACTTCTGGCACGGGATCGTCCATGCGAACGGTAATCTTCGATCTGGACGGCACGCTTGTGGATACCGGCGCCGATCTGCTGGCGGCTGC
>JBGTLJ010000093.1:0-1782 GCA_041744175.1 Oceaniglobus sp.
GGTCGGAGCGGCCACAGCCCATGCGATGCTGGGCCAGATCACCGGCGGCGCGGCGGTGTCGGTGGACGAGCTGATGCGGGTCGCCGACGAGACGGCGCAGATGATGGAGTATTCCAGCCAGCTCGAGGCGCGGACGGCCGAGCTGGGCCGCACCGCCCGCCAGCTGCGCGAGGCCAACGAGAAGCTGACGCTGCTCAGCATCCAGAAGGACGGCTTCCTGAGCCAGATCAGCCATGAGCTGCGCACGCCGATGACGTCGATCCGGGCATTTTCCGAAATCCTGCGCGACGGGGCCGACATGGACGCGCAGGCGCGCGCGCGGTATTCCGGCATCATCCATGACGAAGCGCGGCGCCTGACCCGGCTTCTGGACGATCTGCTGGACCTCGGCGTTCTGGAAAGCGGTCAGGTCACGCTGCACGAGGAGCTGTCGGTGCTTGGCGACATTCTGGATCGCGCCGTCGCCGCCACCGCCAATGCCAATGTCAACGCCCAGACCGCCCAGGGCGCCCACACCGGACTTGCGATCGAACGCCACATCCAGGCGGAACGCGTGGTGCTGTTCACCGATCCCGACCGTCTGGCGCAGGTGTTCATCAACCTGATCGCCAATGCCCAGAAGTACTGCGACGCGCCCGCGCCGGTCCTGAGGATCGCGGTCGCCGAACGCGACGGCGTTCTTGGCATCGACTTCATCGATAACGGCAGCGGGATCCCGAAGGACAGCCAGGCGTTGATCTTCGAGAAATTCTCGCGGCTGGGCGATACCCGGGCAGCCGGGGGCGCGGGGCTGGGACTGGCCATCGGGCGCGAGATCGCGGCCCGGCTGGGGGGCAGCCTGACCTATGTTCCGGGTCAGGGCGGTGCCGCCTTTCGCGTCACACTGCCCCGGCGCCTGCGCGCCCGCAGCGACCGGGCGGCGGAATAGACGAATTTTCGGGTAATGTTCAGCAATTGTAAATTTCTGGCGGGCATTAACGCTGGGACATGCAGTCAAAAGGTCAGCATTGATGAACGTGGGCGCGACACAATCGGCGTTGCGGCGAAAACTCGGGGCCGGACGCCAGACGGTCAGCGTGCAGGCGATGACGCCCGCGCGGGCGTGGCGGCTGGCGCTGGTGCACGGGTTTTCGGAAACCGCCGGTCTTGCGCTGACCATGGACGGACAGACCACGCGCCGTGTCGAGCATGGCGAGTTCGCGGCCCAGATGGAAACCGGCGACCTGGCAATCCTGCTTGAGGGGGCCAACGGCTTTGGCGTCGCGATCCTCGATGTGCAGCTGATGGCGGCGCTGATCGAGGCGCAGACCATGGGGCGCGTTCTGGCCCGCCCCGCGGCGTTGCGCCTGCCCACCCCCACGGACGGTGCCATGGTAGCCGATCCGCTGGATCGCACGCTCAAACTGTTCGAGGCGCATGCCGCCGGTCTGACAGAGGTGGCCACCTGTTTCGGAATGCGGTTCGCCACGCCGCTTGCCGACGGGCTGGCGGTGACCATGGCGCTGCCCGACGACACCCATCTGATGACCGAGATCGCGCTGGCCTTCGGAGGCGGCGAACGCAAGGGGCGGTTGCGGCTGATCCTGCCCGCCGAACTGCCCAAGCGGCCGGAACTGGCACAAGAGGATCCGGACTGGCACGCCGGGATCGAACGCAACCTTCTGGGCGCCAAGGCCCAGCTGACGGCCGTGCTGACCCGGCTGCATCTGCCTTTGGAAAAGATTGCCGGGTTCGAGGTCGGCGACCTGATCGCCCTGCCGTCGAAGGCGCTTGGCGGTGTGG
>JBGTLJ010000094.1:0-3579 GCA_041744175.1 Oceaniglobus sp.
ACACCTCGGCGCACCGCGCCATGGCACCTTGCCCGGAGCGGATCGAGGTGCTGGCGGAAAAGACCCTGCGTCTGGCCCGGCTGCGTCGGTCCGTCGCCACGCAGCGCAAGGTGGCCATCATCCTGTTCGGCTTCCCGCCCAATGCCGGGGCCGTTGGCACCGCCGCATATCTTTCGGTGTTCGAGAGCCTTTTCAACACCCTGCACACCATGAAGGCGCAGGGCTATGACCTCGATCCGCCCAAGACGGTGGATGATCTGCGCGACGCGATCCTCAGGGGCAATGCCGCGATCCATGGGCAGGAGGCGAACGTGGCCGCCGTCGTCGGCGCCGATGCGCTGGTGCGCGACACGCCCTGGCTCGACGAGATCGAAAAGGTCTGGGGCCCCGCCCCGGGCCGGGTGCAGAGCGACGGGCGCGGTGTCTTCGTGCTGGGCCGCAGCTTTGGCAACGTCTTTATCGGCGTGCAGCCCACCTTTGGCTATGAGGGTGACCCGATGCGCCTGCTGTTCGAAAGGGGATTCGCCCCGACCCACGCGTTTTCAGCGTTCTACCGCTGGATCCGCAACGATTTCGGTGCAGATGCGGTGCTGCATTTCGGAATGCACGGCGCGCTGGAGTTCATGCCGGGGCGTCAGGCCGGGATGGGTGCGCGCGACTGGCCTGACCGACTGATCGGCGAACTGCCCAACGTTTATCTTTATGCCTCCAACAACCCGTCCGAGGCGACGCTGGCCAAGCGGCGCAGCAATGCCGTCTGCGTCACCCACCTGACCCCGCCGCTGGCGCAATCTGGGCTCTATAAGGGGCTGGCCGATCTCAAGGACAGCGTCACCCGCTGGCGCAACGCGGTTCCCGACAGCGTCGAACAGGTGGATCTCGAGGCGCTGATCGGCGAACAGGCCATCGCGGTCGATCTCGGCGGCGTCGCCATCGAAAAACTGTGGCTGAAGCTGCTGGAAACCGAGGATGCGCTGATCACCGACGGGCTGCACATCGTCGGCCGCCCCATGGCGGCGAAGGCGCGCGCCGCCCAGATCGCCCTGATGCCCGAGACAAGTGCCGAAAAGCGTGCCGAAACCGACCGCCTGCTGTCACAGGATCACGAACTGCCTGCCCTGATGCGTGCGCTGTCGGGCCGCTACATTGCGCCGGTGCCGGGCGGTGATCTGATCCGCTCTCCCGATGTGCTGCCCACAGGGCGCAACATCCATGCCTTCGATCCGTTCCGCATGCCCACCGCCTTCGCGATGCAGGACGGCGCGAAACAGGCGCAACTGCTGCTCGATACCCACGCCAGCCTGCCGCGCACCGTGGCGCTGGTGCTCTGGGGCAGCGACAACATCAAATCCGACGGCGGACCGATTGCCCAGGCGCTGGCGCTGATGGGGGCGAAACCCCGCTTCGACGGCTACGGGCGGCTCTGTGGCGCCGATCTGGTGGCGCTGGCCGATCTGGGCCGCCCCCGCATCGACGTGGTGATGACGCTGTCGGGGATCTTCCGCGACCTGCTGCCGCTGCAGACCCGGATGCTGGCCGAAGCGGCATGGAAATGCGCCACCGCCGACGAACCGGTCGAGCAGAATTTCGTCCGCGCCCATGCCCTTGCCTACGCCGAGCAGATGGGCTGCGACCTTGAAACGGCGGCCCTGCGGGTGTTTTCAAACGCCGAGGGCGCCTACGGATCCAACGTCAACGTGCTAGTGGATCAGGGCGGCTTCGACGACGAGGACGAACTGGCCGATGCCTACGAGAACCGCAAGAGCTTTGCCTACGGACGCAACGGCAAGTCGTCCAAGAACGGCGCGCTGCTGCAAAAGGCGCTGAAGGATGTGGACGTCGCCTATCAGAACCTCGAATCCGTCGAACTGGGCGTCACCACGGTGGACCACTATTTCGATACGCTGGGCGGGATCGCCCGGGCGGTAAAACGCGCCAAGGGCAGCGAGGCTGCGGTCTATATCGGCGACCAGACCCGGGGGGCGGGCAAGATGCGCACCCTCAAGGAACAGATCGCGCTGGAAACCCGGTCGCGCAGCCTGAATCCGAAGTATTACGAAGGACTGCTCAACCACGGCCACGAGGGCGTGCGCCAGATCGAGGCCCACGTGACCAACACCCTGGGCTGGTCGGCCACCACCGGCCAGGTCGATCCCTGGGTCTATCAGCGGCTGAGCGAAACGTTCGTACTGGACGCCGCCATGCGTGACCGGCTGGCGGCGCTGAACCCCCAGGCCAGCGCGCGGATGGCCGGGCGACTGCTCGAGGCCAGCGATCGCAACTATTGGGCGCCCGACGCGGCGACGCTGCAGGCTTTGCAGGACGCGTCGTACGAGATTGAGGACCGGCTTGAGGGGATCGCGGCAGAATGACGGGACGGCCAGGATATGACCATGCGCCGACCCGCGATGCGGTCGGCCCGGGATTTTTGAGTATTTGGACGAAAAAGAAGCAGGGCGACAGCGTCTTGCGGAAGGGAAAGACATGAGCCCCAGAGATGAAGTTTCGACCCTGCGCCGCGCCGCCGGCGTGCCGGTTCTTGGAGAGGACGGCGAGGGATCGGTGCAGGTGCATCAGGACATGTCGATGAAGATCGACGGCGCCCAGGTGTTCGCGATCTACGGCAAGGGCGGGATCGGCAAATCGACCACCAGTTCCAACCTGTCGGCGGCGTTTTCGATGCTGGGCAAGCGGGTTCTGCAGATCGGCTGCGACCCCAAGCACGACAGCACCTTCACCCTGACAGGCCAGTTGCAGCCGACGGTGATCGACATCCTCAAGGATGTCGATTTCCATGCCGAAGAGCTGCGCCCCGAGGATTTCGTCACCGTAGGCTTCAACGGCGTGAAATGCGTCGAGGCGGGGGGTCCGCCTGCCGGAACCGGCTGTGGCGGCTATGTGGTGGGCCAGACGGTGAAGCTGCTGAAACAGCACCACATGCTGGAAGACACCGACATCGTGATCTTCGACGTACTGGGCGATGTGGTCTGCGGCGGGTTTGCGGCGCCGCTGCAACATGCCGACCGGGCGGTGATCGTCACCGCCAACGATTTCGACAGCATCTATGCGATGAATCGGATCATCGCCGCCGTCCAGGCCAAGGCCAAGAACTACAACGTGCGGCTGGCAGGCTGCATCGCCAACCGGTCCAAGGACACCGACGAGGTGGACCGGTACTGCGACGTGGTGGGGTTCAACCGGATCGCCCACATGCCCGACATCGACGCGATCCGCCGGTCGCGCCTGAAGAAGAAGACGCTGTTCGAAATGCCCGACGAGGACGACATCGTGATGGCCCGCGCCGAATACATCCGGCTGGCACAGGCGCTGTTTGACGGGACCGAACCGCTGGCGCCGTCGTCCCTGCCGGACCGCGAGATTTTCGAACTGCTCGGGTTCGACTGATGCCACTCGACGCGACATACGATTCCACCCGCGCCCGGGTCGAGGATTACTTCGACCGCACGGCGACCCGGACGTGGGAACGGCTGACCTCCGACGCGCCGGTCTCGAAGGTGCGCGCCACGGTACGTGCCGGGCGCGACCGGATGCGCGCGCTGATGCTGTCGCGCCTGCCCG
>JBGTLJ010000095.1:0-2463 GCA_041744175.1 Oceaniglobus sp.
CCGGCCGCTTCCGCGCCACCTGCATCCCCACGGCAGGCCAGGCCGGATCCGGGTCTCGCCGCGCACCCGTTCGCCGCGACTGGCGCAGTCTTCGTCCCGGAGGCTGGCGCTGGCTGGACAATCCGCGATCCGCAACGCAACGGTTGCAGCCGTGCCCTATCAAGTGACGCGCCGGCACGTCCAACGTCACTTCGCTGCGTCCTTGGCAACGCACAAGAGCGCCATTCCCGAGGGCGGTCAAATGGCAGACGCGCGACCCGATGTGCTGACAGGCTCGCAGAGCCTTGCCGGGGCCGGATCAGAGGAGTGGCTGGGCCTGGTTGCCAATATGGTAAACAGCTATCTCAGCGCCGTACAATCGTTCGTCGCGTTGGCAGCCAGCAACGGTCATTCGGCGTGACCTGCCCCTAGAACGCACACCCGTGCTGCCTTCCATTGCAATGCCCAAAAGTGATCGGGAGGCCCTTGAACAGCGACGCAATCTGATAGGGTTTTGCTGTCGCGAACCGGGGATCTGTCCCACGATGGATCGCGTCGATCATGTCCGAAGTCCCCGGCCCAACCCATCGCGATCCACGCTTCCGCTCCGGATCGAGACCAGGGATTCAAGATCCGGGAGAAGCACCCGGCTTGTGCGCCAGGTGCCGACAGGGCGATATCCTCGCGCGATCCTTGCACTGACACCGGCACATCCTTGCACCGGTCTACGACGGTGTCAGTGGGTCCAGGCGCCCCGGCGGTGGGTCGCGAAATTTTCGCCATAGCCGCCCATGCGGATGTTGGCGCGACGATCGCGGGGCTGGCTCACCACCGCGTCGATCCCGCGTTCCCGCGCATATTCCATCGCGGCGTCTTCCGATTCGAACCGGAGCCGCACCTGCGCCTGGGTGTCGCTGCTGCTGGTCCACCCCATCAGCGGATCGACCTCGCGCGCCGTCTCGGGTACGAATTCCAGAACCCAAGCATGGGTCCGGGCGCTGCCCGACGACATCGCCGTTCTGGCGGGTTTGAAAATTCTCGCGTTCATGCAAAGTCTCCGGTTTCAAATGCCGATGACTATGAACGGGATCGGGGAAAAAGCAAGCACCCTTGATGGTTGAAAAGCGCTGGCTGCCGAAAATCTCGCAGGGTGAGCGAGGGGTGGGTGGTTGCAAGAGATCCGGCAGCCAGGCCTTGCTGCTTGCCCCACAAGGTATGCATCTTTCGGATGCAATCTCAAGCATTAAATTCAATTTCAAGTTGTGTTCCGCGCGTGTGGTCCATACCGGCGCTTCGAACCGGGGCATTCTGCCCGGATCCGATGGCAATTCGGGGTCTTTCTGCCCTCCTCCGCTTGAAATGTAGCGGCGAAATGGCACATCACGAGAGGTCTGCAAAGGATGGCCCCATGACCCTGCCCGCCGAAGTCACCGCCGATTCTCCGCCGCGCGCCAAGCTCGAAGGCGGCAGGCGGTTGCGGATGGATTCGGAATTCTCGCCCGCCGGCGATCAGCCGACCGCGATTCGTGAACTTTCTGCAGGGGTGATGGGCGGCGAACGCGACCAGGTGCTGCTGGGCGCCACCGGCACCGGCAAGACCTACACCATGGCCAAGGTGATCGAGGAAACCCAGCGCCCGGCGATCATCCTTGCCCCGAACAAGACTCTGGCGGCGCAGTTGTACGGCGAATTCAAGGGCTATTTCCCGGACAACGCCGTGGAATATTTCGTGTCGTTCTACGATTACTATCAACCAGAAGCCTACGTCGCCCGGTCCGACACCTACATAGAGAAGGAAAGCCAGATCAACGACCAGATCGACCGGATGCGCCACTCGGCGACCCGTGCGCTTCTGGAACGCGACGATGTGATCATCGTCGCGTCGGTGTCGTGCATCTATGGCATCGGGTCGGTCGAAACCTACGGCGCGATGACCCAGGACCTGATCGCCGGGCATGACTATGACCAGCGCCGGATCATGGCCGATCTTGTCGCCCAGCAATACAAGCGCAACGATCAGGCGTTCCAGCGCGGCAGCTTTCGCGTCAGGGGTGATTCGCTGGAAATCTTTCCGGCCCACCTCGATGACCGGGCGTGGCGCCTGTCGTTCTTCGGCAACGAGCTTGAGGCGATCACCGAATTCGATCCCCTCACCGGCCAGAAAACCGATACGTTCGACCGGATCCGGGTCTATGCGAATTCGCACTACGTGACGCCGAAACCGACGATGAGACAGGCCATCGGCGAGATAAAGAAGGAATTGCGCACGCGGCTCGACCAGCTTGTGAGCGAAGGCAAGCTGCTCGAGGCGCAGCGTCTGGAACAGCGCACCAACTTCGATCTCGAAATGCTGGAGGCGACCGGCGTGTGCAACGGGATCGAGAACTATTCGCGCTATCTGACCGGCCGCGCGCCGGGCGAACCGCCCCCCACCCTGTTCGAATTCATCCCCGACAACGCCATCGTCTTTGCCGATGAATCGCA
>JBGTLJ010000096.1:0-1745 GCA_041744175.1 Oceaniglobus sp.
CGCCGTTCAGCGCCCGCGCCTTTTCGGCCCCCCGTTCGCGCATGTCCAGCCGCTCCAGTGCCCCGTCGATGCCACGCGCGGCGGCGCGCCCCGAAAGCCCCTGCAACGCCGCGAAATAGCGCAGATTCTGAAGCACCGTCATGTCCAGATCGATGGTCTGTTGCTGGAACACCACGCCGATCTTGCCCAGCGCCGCACGCGGTTCGCGGGCAATGTCGTGACCCGCCACCTCGATGCTGCCATCCCGCGTCACCAGCAGCCGTGTCAAAAGCGAGAACAGCGTCGATTTTCCCGCCCCATTCGGCCCCAGAAGCGCGCAGAACCGCCCCGGCGTCAGCGAAAAGCCGACATCGTCCAGCGCCGTTCGGGCGCCATAGCGATAGCTGACATTGCGGACCGTGAGGCTGCCCATGGCCTATTCGATCACGATCTCGACCCGCTGGGCGTCACCTGTCGATCCCGGTTGGCGCAGATCGTAACGACCCGGCTTGATGGCGATGAACTCGATCTCCATCGTGCCGGCCTCATCGAACTCCACGCTGTCGATCCCCAGGGGCCGGATCTCCAGCCCGTTGATGACGATCTCGTTGATCCAGATCGCGCGAAAGAACCCCGATCCCTCCAGCGCCAGTTCGCCAGTGCCGTCGGACACGAGCTCGATCTCGTAGGCGGTGCCGGATTTCAGCGTCAGCGGTGCCTCGGCCACCGGTTTGCCCACCGACAGGGTCAGCGGCGGCAGATCTTCCTTGTTGGATGCCGACAAAAGACCCGCGAAGCCCAGATCGTGGGCGTCTGCGGGCAGCGCTGCGGCAAGAACCAGGGCCAAAGCCGGGGCAAGGGTCAGGGCAAATTTCATGTCGTTTCCTTCTGCAAAGTGGCGGGGGTGCCGCCCAGGGTGAGGACGCGGGTGGCCAGGCGTTCCGCCTCGGCCCGCGCATGGGTGACGAAGATTGTCGCGGGCCGGGTGCGCGCGATCAGACGTTCGGTCAGGGCCAGCATGTCGTCCGCCGTCCCGGCGTCCAGCGACACGAAGGGTTCGTCCATGATCAGCAGCTCCGGCTGTCCGGCAAAGCCCCGCGCCAGTGAAAGCCGCCGCTGCTGGCCCAGAGACAACTGGCCGGGAAAAAGACCCGCCTTGCCGCCTAGCCCGACCTCTTCCAGCGCACCGCGCGCGGCTGCCGTGTCCAGCCCCGGATGGATCAGCAAGATGTTGTCCAGCGCCGAGCGCCAGGGCAGCAGCGTCGGTTCCTGAAACACGATCCCCATGGTGCCGGGCCGCGAAACGGTGCCGCGAAACCGCGTGTCGATGCCCGCGATCAGCCGCAGCAACGTGGATTTGCCGATCCCAGAGGGGCCGAGGATCGCCAGCGTCTCGCCCCGCTCGACCGTGAAGCGGACATCGTGCAGCACCGGAACGTCGCCGTACATCTTGGCTTCGATATCGACTGAGATCATGCCACGCGCCAGCGCCGCACCCGCGCCTCCCACGGCTGCAGCACGGCCCATTCCGCAAGCAGCATCACGGCAATGAACGAAAACGCGTAGACCAGCACATGCGCCACGTCGAAAAGCTGGAAATAGAGGTGGATCTGAAACCCGATCCCGTCCGATCGGCCGAGGAATTCCACCACCAGCACGATCTTCCAGATCACCGCCAAGCCGCCACGCGCCGCCGCCGCGATGAACGGCGCCAGCTGCGGCAGGATCACGTGGCGCAACCGCGCCCCGGGCGCCATGCGGAACAC
>JBGTLJ010000097.1:0-2149 GCA_041744175.1 Oceaniglobus sp.
GCCAGGAATACATCAGGTTGCCTTCGCTCGAACATGACCCCCAGCGGCTGCGCGTGTCCCGAAGGGTGATCCGGCCGTGGCGCCGCCCCAGAGCTTCGCAATGGCGATCCGAAGCCTCTGTCAGCGCGCCACGTGCCACCAACCTGACGAACGCCTCGACCTGACAGCCGATGTCGCGCCCCGGCCGCACCAGCAGCAGATCGCCGTCCAGCATTGCGGTGCGCACCTTTGCCGGGGTCACTGTGACCTGTCGTCCAAGCAGCGGCAGGACCGTGCCATCCGCGACCGCAATCCCCTGCGGCCGCTGCGCAAGCTGGCTTCGGATCCATTCCTCTTTGCGGCGTGCGAACCGCATCGCCTCGTCGGCATCGCCGCGGCGCGGCAGGGTCAGCGTCACCCGTCCGTCCAGCCCCGACACGCGCAACGAAATCCCGGTCGCGCGGGAAGTCCGCCGCAGGGTGATGTCGATCGGGGGGTCGCCCGGCAGCATCTCCTGGCCCATCTCGCTGTCCTCGTTCCACGTTGCGCCGCAGCCTATCGTGCCGCCTGACCCCGGTGCCAGCGGAAAAGCGGCCTTTGACATGCCCATGCGGCTGTGGCATGGCACAGCGAAATCCGATCACCGATCACCATGGAAAGGGTCATCATGCCCAAGGAAGAATGGGGCACGAAACGCGTCTGCCCGACCACAGGCAAGCGGTTTTACGACCTCGGCAAATCGCCCATCGTCAGCCCCTATACCGGCGAAACCGTCGTACTGGACACCGGCAAGGGATCGCGCACCATGCTGGCCGACAAGGCCGACAAGGAAAGCGTCAAGGAAGACGTGAACGAGGAAGAAGAAGTCGTTCTCGATGACGACGATTCCGACACCGATGTTGATCTGGGCGATGACGTGCTTGAGGACGACGACGACGATGAGGACGTGTCGCTGGACGAGATCGCGGACGTCGCTGTCGACGACGACTGACCGTCAGGTCCTGCATGGGGGACAGGTTTTTTTTCCCTTGTGCCGGTCCGCAGCATATCCTAGACCGCGCCACGCAGGGCCGAACCGGCACCTGCGCTCGGGGCCTTAGCTCAGCTGGGAGAGCGCCTGCATGGCATGCAGGAGGTCAGCGGTTCGATCCCGCTAGGCTCCACCATCCCGCACTTTAGGGTTGAGAAATCCGCTAACACCCTGAATGGAAAGTTGATTTCGGCGGTTCGATAACCCTCATTCCGGCTATATCTCAGAGGCTCTGAAAAGGCCAATTTGAGCACTGTTCGCTTGAGGACTAAGCTGCCATTTTTGTATATATTCCAAGGGTTTGCGAGGAACGTCAGCGCCGGTTCGATAAATTCGGTTAGGCGTCCTTGTTCCGGCACCGCAGGGGCGTCGGTCAGGCCGACCAGCAGGTCAACGATCAGCTCGTTCTCATCGCTCAGAAGCCGACTGCAACGATCGCACGTCTCGCTGACACCAAACGCCCGGCACGCCAGCGCGACGCTGACCCCTCAGCGTTCCAGCGCGTTGCAGGCCATCTTGCGCCTTTGAGATGGCCCGCTCACTTTTTTCCGAGGGCTTCCTTCTGCGATTCATTCTGCATGCTGAGTTCGGCAAACATCGTCTTCAGCCGACGGTTTTCGTCTTCGAGAGCCTCGGTCCGGGCAAGCATCAGTTCATCCGTGCCACCATACTTCGACCGCCATTTGTAGAACGACGCAGTGCTCATACCGTGTTCACGGCAACGCTCGGCCACCGGCATGCCGCCGTCAGCCTGACGCAGGATCACAAGGTTCTGGGGTTCATTAAATCTCGTCATCTTCATCAGGATCTCCTCAGGTATCTCGCTGAGAAAATTCTACGCCCGCATCCCGTTAGTTTTGGGGAGGATGATCACATGGAGCCCCCCCCCTTTTGGGAGATTGCTTCGCAATGCCGCGCCGGGCGGTGGACGACCGGGACCGACATGGACCTTTCGGTACCTCTGGCAGGCACGATCAGGGGGACTTGCTGGGTTGCATCGCCGAGGCTGTCCTCAGCCGGTGATGGAGTCCGATGCCCTGCGGTCTTGTCCATCGCCCGCCAGAGCGGTGCGCCGCACTGCGCGGAGGGGCACCGGGCGGCACAAGCGGGCCAACGGCCGCACGACCTGGCGCAATGGCC
>JBGTLJ010000098.1:0-12205 GCA_041744175.1 Oceaniglobus sp.
CGACGGCCGCGTCGAGGGAAACGGCAGCGCCGCCGAGCGGACGATCCGACGGATCGCCCCCGAACGCGGGAAAACGCTGTCCGCAGGCCACGATGTCGGTGCCCGAAACCGCGGTATCACCGCCTCGACGATCAAGACCTGCAAACTCAACAGGATCGACCCGTAGGCCCATCTGGCCAACTCCCCCAAGGCAACCAACGCAGGTCACGGACAATCCCGGATCAATGATCTGCCAACCCGGAACTGCGGCATACAGGTGGAATCGGCGCGCCGCCTGCAATGTATCGCGACGATCCGCCACTCAGTTCTCGGAATCCGGGATCCGCACTGCGGCGCCATGTGTGTCGACGGCGCCGGAAACCCGGGCGGCCCATATCATGTATCGCACAGTTTCAACGATCAACCCGGTCGCAACGGATGGTTGGCGGTCAAGCTGGACGGTCAAGGGCCGTGCGGAACCGGCTCACGGTAAATTATCCAGTCCGACCCCATGGACGTGACGCACGAACGGGATGGGATTCCGTCATCGGTTTCCGAAACCGCCCCCGCCCGGCGTTTCCATCACGAACACATCGCCGGGCTCCATCCGGGTTTCGTCGTTGCCCTCCAGAGTATCGACCTTGCCATCGGCACGCTCGACCCGGTTCGATCCGGGCTGGCCGTCCTGGCCGCCCGCCGCCCCTGCTGCCCCGCGCTTGCGGTGCGACGACAGGACCGTGACGGATGCGGGTTCAAGAAACCGCAATCGCCGCACGATGCCGGACCCGCCCTGCCATCTGCCATTGCCTCCGGACCCCCGCCTGATGGAAAACTCGTCCAGCCGCACTGGAAACCGCACCTCCAGCACTTCGGGGTCGGTCATCCGGGTGTTGGTCATGTGGCTGTGCACGGCGCTTGTGCCGTCAAATCCATCGCCCGCCCCGGTGCCGCCACAGATGGTTTCATAGTTTTGATAGACATCGTTGCCGTAGACGAAGTTGTTCATCGTCCCCTGGCTGCCGGCAATGACTCCCAATGCGCCATAGATGGCGTCGGCGATGGCCTGAGACACCTCCGTATTGCCGGAGATCACGGCAGCCGGATAGTCCGGGTTGATCATCGACCCCTCGGGCACCCGCAACTCCAGCGGTTTGAGGCACCCTTCGTTCATCGGAATGTCGGACCCCACAAGGGTGCGGAACACATACAGCACCACGGCCCGGCAGATGGCCAGCGGCGCGTTGTAGTTCAGCTCGTCCTGGTCCGATGTCCCGTCAAAGTCGATGACTGCCGAACGCGCCTTGCGATCCACCTTGATGTCCACCCTGATCGATTTGCCGGAATCGAGGGTATAGATGTTCGAGCAATCCTTCAGCACATCAAGGACGCGGCGCACGGATTCCTCGGCATTGTCCTGGACATGGCGCATGTATGCGGCCACTGCCTCTGCGCCGAACTGGCGGGTGATCTTGAGCAATTCGACCTGACCCGTGGTGTTGGCGGCAACCTGCGCCGACAGATCCGCCATGTTCTGGTCGATGTTGCGGCACGGATACCGGCCAGAGGCCAGCAACACGCGGGCGGCGGCGTCGCGCAACACTCCTGCCTTCACCAGCAGGAAGTTGTCGATCAGCACGCCTTCCTCTTCGATGTGGCGGCTGTCGGGCGGGGCGGAGCCCGGCGTTTTGCCGCCGATGTCCGCGTGGTGCCCGCGCGATGCCACGGTGTAGAGGATGTTTTCGCCCGCTTCATCGAAAACCGGTGTGATGACCGTCACATCCGGCAGGTGGGTGCCGCCGTTGTAGGGGTTGTTCATCATGAACACGTCGCCGGGCGCGATGTGTCCGGCGTTCTGGGCCAGAACCACGCGCACGGATTCCGACATTGATCCAAGGTGCACGGGCACATGGGGCGCATTGGCCACCAGATCGCCGTTCACATCGAAGATCGCACAGGAAAAATCGTATCGCTCCTTGATGTTGACGGAATAGGCGGTGTTGGCAAGGGTGGCGCCCATCTGGTCCGCAATGGACATGAACAGGTTGTTGAACACCTCCAGCATCACCGGATCCACCCGGGTTCCCACCGCCTCTGCCCTGTCGGTCCTTGTGGCGCGGGTCAGCATCAGATCGCCGCCTGCCAGACATTCGGCGCGCCAGCCGGGTTCGACGACGTTGGTGCCGGTGGGTTCGATCAGGATCGCGGGGCCGCAAACCGTTTCGCCAAGCCGCATTCCGGTGCGGTCGTGGACCGGAACATCGCCCCAGGCGCCTTCGCAAAACATCCTCGCAGTTGCCGGGGCTGCGGCTTTGGCGGTGTCGGGCACCGAGAGGCTGACAGATTGCCCGGTGTTTCCGATGGCCTCTGCCGTGAGCAGGTCGATGATCAGGCCCTTGTAGTCCGGCACGAACCCGAACTGCGCCCTGTGCATGTCGTCAAAGGCGCGTGCCATCCGGTCCGCATCGCCGAACGGCACGCCGATCGTCTGATGTGCGCCTTCGGTCCGCAGGTGTGCGGTGCATTCGACCGTGATCCGGTCGGCCGCGATGCCCTGACCCGCAACCTCGGCAACCGCCTCGCGGGTCAGCATGTCGATCCGGGCCGCGGCGGCGTCGCGATCCGACAGCGGGTCGCTGAACTGATGTTCGCGAATGGCCCGGACATCGGCAAGGCCCATGCCGAAGGCGGATAGGACACCGGCGAAGGGATGGATATAGATCCGCTCCATCCCAAGCACGTCGGCGACGAGGCACGCATGTTGCCCGCCCGCGCCACCGAAACAGTTCATCGTGTATTTCGTTACGTCATGGCCGCGCTGGACGCTGATCTTCTTGATCGCGTTGGCCATGTTCTCGACCGCGATCCGCAGGAATCCGGTTGCAAGCTCTTCTGCCGGGATCGGCGCATCGCCCGTTTCATCGGCGATCTTCCGGGCCATCGCGGCAAATCCCTCACGCGCGGCATCGACGTCGAGCGGTTGGTCGCCGCCGGGGCCGAAGACGTTAGGGAAACGGTCTGGCTGAAGCTTGCCGAGCAGCACGTTGCAGTCGGTGACCGTCAGCGGCCCGCCACGGCGATAGCTGGCCGGGCCGGGATTGGCCCCGGCGCTGTCGGGCCCGACCTGCAGACGCCCCTGGGCGAACGACAGGATCGATCCGCCACCGGCCGCAACCGTATGGATCGACATCATCGGCGCCCGCATCCGCACGCCGGCGACCTCTGTCTCGAAGCTGCGCTCGTAGGTTCCGGCATAGTGGCACACATCGGTGGACGTGCCGCCCATGTCAAAGCCGATCAGCCTGTCGATCCCGTGCGCCGCGGCGGTCTGCACCATCCCGACAACGCCGCCCGCAGGCCCCGACAGGATCGCGTCCTTGCCCTGGAACAGGTTCGCGTCGGTCAGACCGCCGTTGGATTGCATGAACATCAGCGGCGCGCTGTCGCCATCCGTGGTTTTCAGCGCATCGCGGACCTGGTTCACATAGCGGCGCAGGATCGGCGAGAGATAGGCGTCGACCACCGCCGTGTCGCCCCGCCCGACAAGCTTGATCAGCGGGCTTGCCGCGTGGGACAAGGAGATCTGGGGGAACCCGATGTCGTCGGCGATCCTGCCGATCGCCACTTCGTGGTCGGGAAAGCGATAGCTGTGCATCAGCACTACGGCGACAGCGCGCACGCCGCCATCGAAGCTGCGTTGCAGCGCCGCACGCACGGCATCCTCGTCCAGCGGGCGGATGATGTCGCCCTCCGCCGCCAGCCTCTCGGACACCTCGATGACGTCCGTGTACAGCAGTTCGGGCAGCACGATGTGCAGATCGAACAGACGCGGGCGGTTCTGATAGCCGATGCGCAGGATGTCACCGAGGCCCGAGTTCGTGACCAGCACCGTCGGTTCGCCCTTGCGTTCGAGAAGCGCGTTGGTGGCGACCGTGGTTCCCATCTTGACGGCACCAATCACGCCGGCGGGAATCGGGTCCGTGTCGGCCAGACCCAGCAGGCTGCGGATGCCGTGCACGGCAGCATCCCCATAGGCTTCGGGGTTTTCCGACAGCAGCTTGTGGGTTTTCACCCCGCCCTGCGGCGTGCGCGCGACGATATCGGTGAATGTGCCGCCACGGTCGACCCAGAATTGCCACATCTCACGTTTTCCTTGCAAGGTTCAGTTCAGCAGTGCGGGAAGGAACAGCGCGATCTGCGGAAAGATCAGCAGCGCCCCCGCCATCATGAGAAGGACAAGGACATAGGGGATCACGCCCAGCATCACATCCGAAAGGTTGCCCGACGTCCGGGCGCCCTGGACCACGTAAAGGTTCAGGCCCACGGGGGGCGTGATCAGCGCCATTTCCACCAGGACGATCATCAGGATGCCGAACCAGATCGGATCGTACCCAAGCTCGATCACCAGCGGCACCATGATCGGGATCGTGACGACCATAAGCGACAGCGTCTCGATAAAGAAGCCCAGCACGATGTAGATCAGCACGATGACCAGCATGGTCGACACCGCCGTCAGACCCAGACCGCTGAGGAACGCCTGAAGCTCCCGGCCCAAACCGGCCGACGCAAGGGTAAAGTTCAGAAACGACGCCCCGATCACGATCAGCATGATCATCGACGTGACCTTGACGGTTCCCAGCGTCGCCTGCCCGACCATCGCCACATCCACCCGCCCGAAAAGGGCCGCGATGATGAAGGCGCCGGCAACGCCGACGGCGGCGGCTTCGGTCGGGGTTGCCCATCCCTTGTAGATCGACCCGACGATCGCGGCGAACAGCAGCAGGATCGGCACAAGCTGGACCAGCGCACCCATCATCTCGGACAGCGGAAAGGTGCGCCGCGCGCCGCCAAGGGACGGGCGCAGTGTACAGATGATGGCGGTCATCACCACAAAGGCCAGTGCCAGCCCAAGACCCGGGATCAGGCCCGCAAGGAAAAGTTGCGGGATCGAGGTCTGGGTGAGAAACCCATAGACGATCAGATTGATCGACGGCGGGATCATGATGCCCAGCGTACCGCCGGCGGCGATTGCGCCAGAGAACAGCTTTGGATCGTAGCCCAGCTTTTCCGCCTGCGGCATCGCCACTGTCGCTACAGTCGCCGCGGTGGCCACCGACGATCCGGAGGTGGCGGAAAACATCGTCGCAGTGGCGATGTTGGCATGCACCAGCCCGCCGGGCAGCCATGACACCCACTTGTCGAGGGCGGCATAGGTGCGGGCAGCGACGCCCGACCTCACAAGTATTTCACCAAGCAGCACGAAGAACGGGATCGCGATCAGCGTGGCTGAGTTCGACGATGACCAGACAAGCGCGCCCAGCCCCCGCGTCAAGGGAAAGTTGCTGAAGAACTGGTCGATCCCGATGCCAAGCAGGAACAGCACGATTCCGACGGGAATGGACAGGGCAAGAAGCCCCAGAAGACCGATGGCCGTGTACGCGATCATAGCAGGTCCGCCTCGCCAAAGGCCCCGATGGCCCGTTCAGATTCCGCAAAGCGGCCCTGTAGTACGAGCGCCAGCGCCGAAAGCGTGGTCAGCGTGGACACCACGCCGAACCAGACCCAGCCCGCGAACCACGGGCCCTGGACCCAGACAAGAGGTGTCTCCAGCGGGGTGTTTGCGGTGGACGAATTGCTGATCGATCGTTCCAGAACGGGCCAGCACTGATAGGCGATCAGCAGAACGACACCGGTCGTCACGACCATCGAAAAGATGTCGAACAGCGACCGCCAGAGCGTATTGGCCTGTTGGCGCAACAGATCGATCCGCACATGGGAAAGCTCCAGCAGGGCAAAGCTCATGCCCCATGACGTCGCGATCGCCATCACATAGCCGCTGATCTCATCGGTTCCGCCGAACGATGCACCGGTCTGGCGCAGGACGATATCGGCAAGCACGAAGGCCGCACAGGCCAGCAGCATGATGCCGATCAGATAGGCCACACCCCGGTTCAAGGTGCGCAATAGACGCAAGACATTGTCGGCCATGGCCGCTGCTCCTGTTGTCGGCAAGGATGGGGGTGCCGGGCCGCCGTTGCCGCCCGGCCCGGGAACGGTTCAGGGAATGGTGACGCCGACGGTTGCGCCGACACTGTCGTTCCAGCGCGCCTTCCATTCCTCTCCCGCCCGCTCTGCCCATTCGGGCAACACTTCCGTGGTCAGGATCTCCCTGGCCTTTGCGGTGTCAGCCTCCGAAACCTCCACCAGCGTCATTCCACGGGGCTCGCCACCTTCGCAGTCGCCCTCGCCCGTCAGGCAGGCGATGTCGTTGCTCAGCGCGTCCTGGGCCGTCGACCATGCCGGATCCTCGAAATCGGCCTTGATGGTGGACGCGATCAGTTCCTGCATCTCGGGCGTCAGGCTGTTCCACCTGTCAAGGTTCATGGCTGTGACGACATGATCCCATCCCCCCAGGGCGATGGGCATCAGATGCGTTGACACCTCCCACCAGCCTGCGGAATAGCCGGATCCGGCCCCGGTCACCGCACAATCGACCACGCCCTTCTGAAGCGCGCCGGGCACTTCGGCAAAGGACACGTTGATGCCTTCGGCGCCCAGCGCCTCGAGGAATTTCGCGGTCATCCGTCCGGAGGCGCGGATCTTCTTGCCGGCAAGATCGTCCAGGCTGCCGACCTCCGCGTTGCAGAACACCACTTGCGGGGGGTAGGGCGCGATGGCCAGAACCTTGCTGTTGTAGCGTGCCTCGAAGATATCCTCGACCATGGGGCGGGCGGCATCGACCATCGCGCGCGCCTCGTCGGCGGTGGCCGTCAGCATCGGAACGTCAAGCCCTTCAAGCTCCGGCGCATCGGCAACCGCATAGTCCGCCACGGTCATGCCCACGTCGAAGACACCCTGCCCCAGCAGCGCGAACACGTCTCCCGTCCCGAGGTTCATCTGGTCGTGGGTCGTCATCTCGACCTCGATCTCACCGTCCGATGCCTCTGGCAGCGTTTCGGTCCAGAACGGCATCTCGTACTGCTTGTTCAGGGGCAGGCTGGACCAGCTGCCGACGACGGACAGGGTTTCAGCGATTGCGGGGCTCGCCAGGGCGGTGGTCATCGCAAGGACCGTAAGCGTCGTTTTCATGGTTCATTCTCTCCTGATGGGTAAGTCCGACGGGGTTCAGCCCCGACAGGATGTTGGTGTCGTCGCGTTCCCCGACATCGGCGATCAGCATGCAGCCGGGGGTGTGGGTTATGCAAAGCGGCAGCTTCGCCGCGCGCAGCACGTTTTGCGGGGTGACGCCGCAGGCCCAGTAGACGGGGATCTCGTCGGCGGCGACAGGTACGGCCTGACCCCAGTCGGGGCTTTGCAGATCGTCGATGCCGATGTCCCCCGGATCTCCGATCGCCACCGGCCCGCCATGCGCCTGCGGAAACTGCGCACTGATGGCGATTGCCTCGTCCACCCGGTCCCGCGGGATCGGACGCATGGTGACGACCATCGTGCCGCAAAACGGGCCCGCCGGCGTCAGCCGAATGTCGGAACGGTACATGGGAACCGTCGTATCGCGTTCGATGTGGCGAACGGGAATGCCGGCGTCGATCAGCGCATTCTCGAAGGTGAACGAACACCCAAGGGCGACACTGACCAGATCGTCCTGCCAGAGATCGGATATGTCGGAGCGTTCGCCAGACAGGATGCCATCACGGAAAACGCGGTATTGCGGCACGTCGGTGCGGATGTCGATGTCGTGACCCAGCGTGGGCATCCTCGGATCGCCCGGATCGCCGATACCGACAATCGGGCAGGGCTTTGGATTTCGCTGACAGAAGGTCAGGAAATCCAGCGCGTACGCGCTTGGCAGGATCGCCAGATTGCATTGCAGCCTGCCGCGCGCCAGACCGGCCGTGTGCCGGGTCCATGCACCCTCGCGGATCGCATGCCGCACATCTCCAAGCGGGCGGCCGCGCAGTGTGTCATAACTGATCCGGGGCAGGGGCATTTTAAAACTTCCTTAGCGTAAGGACGGTCTCGCACAGGGGTGACAGCAAATCAAATTATCAATTTTAATCGCTTCCGATAGATTTTATCTATTGATTTCATGCCATTTCTGCGCCACGCCCAGCGCGATTGCGGCTCCCTCTTCCGCCAGAAAGTTTCGCGGTTCCCCCAGATATGAGGCTGTGAATGCCAGCGGACTGGGCGAAAGCCCGGGGTCGAATTCGACGATCCGGCCCTCGGCGATCAGCTTTTTTGCCAGCGCGCGGGGAAACGGACCCACCGCAGATCCCGCTGCGATGATCTCCAGACTGGCCGAAAGCGAGGTCGAGGTGAACACCCGGACGCTTGGGCCCACATCGCGGGTCAGCATGTTCATCAGTTCGCGGTACGGTCTGGTCTTGGCGGAAAAGGAAATGATCGGCGTCGTGCCCAGATCGACGGGTCCGGTGCCCGCCGCGCAATACCAGTGCAGATCGAAACTTGGCAGCGCCACGTTCTCGACGCTGAATTCCGACACAGGACCCATCAGGAAGGCCAGATCAAGCTGGCGGGTCAGCAGCTCCGCGCGAAGGTCGGCCGAAATATCGACGGTCAGAGTGATGTCGATCTTCGGATAGACCGCGCTGAAGGTTTTCAGAAAATCCGGCAACCAGCTCTGCGCTACGGTCTCGGACGCGCCGACACGGAACAGGCCCGTCAGCTCCACGGGATCGGCCACGCGCCTGCGGATTTCGTCCTGTACGAACAGCATCTGCCTCGCATAGGACAACAAAAGCGTGCCCTGCCGCGTCAATGTCAGCCCGTTGGCATCGCGATCGAACAGCGGGGTCGCCAGCTCTTGCTCCAGCTTGGCGATGCGGGTCGAGATCGCGGGCTGCGTCAGGCTCAGCTGGGTGGCGGCGCGGCGAAAGCCGCCCAGACGGGCGACCCAGAGAAACGCGGTGATCTGGTCCAGTGTCATGAAAGGGATGCCGATGCCTGGGCTTGCTCGCGGCCAAGCGTAACGGTTCGCCGCGCATTTGACAGACCCGAATGACATGCCTGCCGGTGTCATCTCCCGCCAGGCAGCGAGAGCAACTCAGCAGGTGGCCGGATACCAGCACCGCCCTGTGTATCCCGTTCTGGCCCCCGTGGTGCGGCATCGGCCTACCAATTGCCTCTTCCGTACGCCGCACACGGGTCCGGGTTCAGGCGGAGATCACCGCCTGCCCAGGGGTCACTCGGCTGCGACGATCTCCAGCTTCACCGATGCGTACCAGTCGGCGGCCGCGCGCATCTCCTCGTCGGTCAGGTCGGCGGCGATGGCCGACATCACCTCGTTTTCGCGCTTGCCGCCCCGAAATGCCTTGAGCTGAGTGACGATATAGATGTTGGTCTCGCCCGCAAGGTTGGGCACGTCCTCGCTCATGCCGATCCCGTTTTCGCCATGACAGGCGACGCATGCCTCCGGCGCGCCGGAGACATCGGCGGTCAGGGTCGCCACAGCGCTCTGGCTTGCATACCATGCTGCCAGATCGGCGATCTGCCCGTCGCCCAGCGATGCGGCAACGACGCTCATCATTTCGTGCTCACGGGTCCCGTTGCGGAATGCGGCCAGCTGGGTCGCAAGGTAGGGCGCGGGTTCCCCTCCGATATGCGGCGCGATCGGGATCTTCGCAAAACCGTCGATCCCATGACAGGTCCGGCATTGTCCCGCCAGAACCTTGCCAGCGGCAGGATCTCCGGCGGTCTGTGCCGCGACGGCCCCGGCAAGAAATATCCCGCCGAGGCTCAGAAGTTTGGGCGCAATCATTCTTCGTAGCTGATCCGGTAAAGCGCGCCGGCCAGGTCATCCGATACGAGGATCGATCCGTCGCGCAGGTTGGCCACATCGACGGGACGGCCAAGATATTCGCCGTTGTCGTCGATCCAGCCCTCCGCGAACGGCTCGGTGGTCGCGTTGCCTTCGTCGTCCATGGTGGTCACCATGATCCGCGCACCGACAGGCGTGGTGCGGTTCCAGGATCCGTGCTGGGCAGAAAAGATCGCGCCCTGGTACTTTTCGGGAAACGCATTGCCGGTGTAGAATACCATGCCCAGATCGGCGGCATGGGCGATGGTTTCGGACACCGGCATCGCCACCTCGACCGGCACCTCCTCACCCTCGTATTCGTTGGTGCGAACCTCGCCGCCGCCATACCACGGGTGGCCAAAGTTCAGCCCGACCTGGGTCATGTGGTTGATCTCGCCCGGCGGGATGTCATCGCCCATGCCGTCGACCTGGTTGTCGGTGAACCACAGTTCGCCGGTCGACGGGTCGAAATCCTGACCGACCGAATTGCGCACGCCGCGCGCGACGATTTCGCGCCCGGTGCCGTCCTGGTTCATCCGGATGATGCCGCCGATTCCGGTGTCCATGTACTTCTGGATCTTGTCGGCCGGCGTCACGTTGTGCGGCTGGCCCAGCGACACGTACAGCTTGCTGTCGGGGCCGATGTCGCAAACCCGCGCGGTGTGGTTGAAACTTTCCTCGTCGACGGGGATCAACTCGCCCTGGGGCACCACCTGGCCGACCGCCACATCGGGGGATTCATAGAAGAACTCTGCCGCCGGAAAGACCAGAATGCGGTTCTGCTCGGCGATGTAGAGAAATCCGTCGGGGCTGAAGCAGACGCCGTTCGGGATGGTAAAGGTCAGCGATGGCGCGAAATCCTTGACCTCGTCCGCGACCCGGTCCTTGTTGCGGTCGGTGACGGCCCAGACCTTGTCCTTGCGGGTGCCGACAAAGGTGACCACGCCCTGCGGACCCACCGCGATGTGGCGCGCATCGGGCACGATGGCATAGAGTTCGATCTTGAAGCCGTCGGGCATCTCGATCCCCTCCAGCGTCTTCTTGATGCCGTCGGCATAGGCGCCCGCCTGTTCGACGGTGGTAAAATCCTTCACCCCGGTGGACTGCATGCTTTGCAGTTTTTCGATGTTGGCCGGCAGTTCGGCGCTCTGCGCCGAGGCGTAACCGGTGGTCAGCGCCAGAGCGGCGATGGATGACAAGAGCTTGTTCAAATCGGTGTCCTCCCGTTTTTGTTTCGCAGAGGCCAGACAGACGCCTGGCCCCTTGTGCGTGATGGTCGCAAAGCCGTGCGGTTGCCCGGTCTGATTCCGGCAATCCGTTCGATTAACCTTTTAACATGATACCGTTGTCAACCATCGGATGTTTCCGCCCCAAGTCAAATAGACTTTCGGGTATGGGCCGCATTGTCGCATCGCCGTCTGCTGCCCCGGGGCCTCCCGTGCCGGACCGCAAGGCGGTCCTGCCCACGGTTGCAGGGGACGTTCGCACCGGACCCGTCTGGCGCGGCCGGTGATGCGCCCGCGTTTCAGGACCGCCCTTGACCTGCGCCATCGGTTGATCTAGCCCGGACCATGCAGCGGGCGTTGTGTAATGGTAAGACCTCAGCCTTCCAAGCTGATGACGCGGGTTCGATTCCCGCCGCCCGCTCCATTTAGTCACGCAAAGATCTGAACACTTTAAGGAAGAATGACGGACAATCGAGCAACCCGCCGACAAGCCCGCCATCGCGAAAACGCTTGATTTTGGTTTCGTGTTTTGGGTGTCAATCTTCCGCCCGTGCCTCCATCGCATCCGCCAGCCCGATCACGGCATTGCGCAGCCGATCGGCCTCTGTGCCGCTCTCACAGCTCTCCTACGCCATCTGCCGCGTCACGAATTGCAGCGCTGTCAATGCATCAGACGCAGCCATCGCCGCAATACGCGCCGACCCTGAAACCGCCGGGACTCTGTTGTGCAAATCAGCTGACGGACGGTTCTCCTCTTACCCCAGACGGATTTATCCCACGGCCTTTGTGACGGGGATGCCAAGGGCCGTTTAGCCGTTCAGGATCGCGATGCGCACCTGAGCCTCCGCTGCCTGGCGGTCGAAGTCCCGTGCCATCAGCCGCTGGCCCAGCAGTTTCACGCAGTGCATCCTTGTCCCGACAAAGACTTCGGCGGTGGTAGCCGCTCCAGTTCCGCCAGAGCGCCCGACCCGGATATCCTGACGCGCGCAGAGCGCCGTTCCTGGCGATGGCGCCGGCGGTCGTTGGCTTCCATGGCTGGGCATTTCTGCGCGGCGGGATGACCGCAGAGGCTCCACGATCGGCAATGGCGTTGTGGTGGGCACCATCGCCAGTCACGCTGCCAATCTCCTGATCGCGCGGGATCTAACCGAGCAGATAGGGCAACATCGGTGCATCCCCGGTGTTGCTACCGGTGATCTCGACTGCTCTGATTTCCAGTGTTCGC
>JBGTLJ010000099.1:0-2289 GCA_041744175.1 Oceaniglobus sp.
CGGACAATCGCCGGATCGGTCGCGAGAAATCCACCCGGCCGTTGCGGTCGACCGCCCAGACCGGGATGGTGCCGGCCGGATAGCGGCCCTTGGCGAACAGATCGCGTTCGGCCTCGCGCCGCGTGCGGATCGCGGCGGGTCACCTCGGTCTCGTTCAGATCGCAAAGGCGCTTGCTCCAGCCGATCTGGCCCATGGTCTGGCCGAGGCGCTTCATCACCAGCGCGATGGCGAGACGTTCTTCGTCGGTCGTTCCAATCATGTTCAGTCCTCTTTTGAAGCGCATTGCGAAGAACCCCTGGCAGGGCATCGAGCAGAACCAGCGATGTTCGCGCGGGCGCGGTGAGTGTGGGTTGAAGAAGCCGCAGCCGCGCGCCGGGCGCAGGCAGACGGCACAGGGCATGAAACGTGGATGCCAATGGCAATCAGGGCCCGAGCGATCCGGAGCCTTTGTGGTCGGGGGCGGGATTTGCGCGACATGGCTCATGCGGCCCTGCGCAGTTCTGGGGCGGCGGTCAGGATCAGGTGCCGTATGGCTCGCCTGTTAAAGGTGAAGGTCATCAGCGCCGAAGCGTGATAGCGGGTCAGGCCATAATCCTGCCGATAGGCGGGCGGCAGATATCGCAGCTGTTTGTCCGTGGCGGCCTGGTTCAGCCAGCCACGGGTCTTGAATGCACTTTCATCAGTCTCGACCTCGTTCAGCCAATCATCGGCTTGCGCGAGGCAGACGGTCCGTTCGCCGATGCCCAACAAACGGGGGCTTTGACCTTTCGCGCAACCCACCGCAAGCCAGCATCCTTCCAGAAAGAAGATGCCACCCCAGGCGTTGAACCCGTTGGCCATCAGCGCATCATCGGCTCCGAACAGGTCGATCCAGGCGAAGCTAGACCGCTTCAACAGATCGATCTCGGTCATGATGAAGCCGGTCATTTCGGCACGGTCGGCCGCCTCGGCCTCGCCGTCCTCCTCAGCGCCAAGAACCTCGCCGCAGAGCGGGCATTCAAAGCAGGCCAATGGAATGTCGGCCCCGCAGCCCGGACAGATCTTGGTCGGGGCCTCGCCATCCCCGGTCTTGCCGTCGAGATCGACATCCTGCTCCAACGTCCCGTGGATCAGGCTCGACGTGCCAAAATCCAGCACCACGCAGTCGGTCTTGACGATGCCAGGGTGTTCCTCGGGATCGATGGTGCGCAGCCCGCGCCCGACCATCTGGATCATGGTCGATTTGTAGGAACTGGGCCGCAGCAGCACGACGCAGGAGGTCGGTGGATGGTCCCAGCCTTCCGTGAGCACCGCCACGTTGACGATGACGCGGATTTCTCCCGTGGCGTAGGCGGCGAGAATGTTGCGTCGTTCCTCGCTTGGCAGATCGCCATGGATCAGGCCTGCGGGAATGCCGCCCGCATTGAAAGCCTCGGCCACATGTTCCGCATGGGCGACGGTGGAACAGAAGACCACCGTCTGACGGTCAGCCGCCTTTTCGGTCCAGTGGCGGATCACCTCGTCGGTGACCGGCGCGCGGTCCATGATCGACGCGACCTCTGCCATGTCAAAATCCGCCAGTGTCTTGCGCACCGCGCGCAGCTTGTCCTGAACGCCCACATCGATGACGAAGGTGCGCGGCGGCACCAGATGACCTGCGGCGATCAACTCGCCCAGCCGCACCTGATCGGCGACATTGTCGAACACCTCGCGCAGACCCTTCTTGTCGCCGCGGTTCGGGGTGGCAGTGACCCCGAAGATACGGGCGTCGGGGTTGGCATCGCGGACCCGGTCGATGATGCGTCGGTAGCTGGCGGCCACCGCGTGATGTGCCTCGTCGATCACCAGCAGATCGAGCTTCGGCATGGCGGCGAGATTGCCGATCCTTGCAAGGGTCGGCACCATGGCGAAGGTCACCTGACCCGCCCATGACTTTGCGCTGGCATCGACCACCGAGGTGGTGAGGCCCGGATTGACCCGGGCAAACTTGCCCCGGTTCTGATCGGTCAGCTCGTCTCGGTGGGCCAGCACGCAAGCTTTTGCATCGGAACCTTCTATCAGCTTGCCCGCAACCGCGGACAGCATGATGGTTTTCCCCGAATTATGGGTGAGCGTGAAGTCACCGATAAGATAGCGGTGATCGCCATCGACGGTGAAGCCGAAATAGTCACCACCCTTGTGGAGATTGCCGCATCGACCGGGCACTCGGAGCCCTACATCCGCACGCGCATTCCGCTGGCCTTCCTCGCACCAAGCCTGCAGGCCGCCATCCTTGACGGAAGGCACCCCGCGGATCTCAGTGTCGCCCG